>NZ_JAAKYA010000051.1 GCF_011044775.1 Limisphaera ngatamarikiensis
GCCCCGCCCTCCGCGCCCGGGCCCGCAGCAGCCCCACCCGGCCCCACGGCCGCCTCCCCCTCCGAAGCCGCCGCAGATCCCACGACGGCCGCCACTCCGACCACGACTGCCCGCATGGACATGCCACCCGAACCACTGGCAGCTGCCGGCCACGACGCAGGCCCCCCGCAAACGCCTGCCTCCACCCAACCCCGAACCGCCCAGGTACCCGCCCTCCCCACCGAAGCCAGCCTCAAACTACCCGCCCCGGGCAATGTGAACTTCTCCCGCTACGCCAGCCTCGACGCCCTGGGCGACGGCGAAGCCAAACAACGACTCCGCCAGCTCGAAGACAACCTCCAGGTCGCCAAAAAAGAACTTGAACAGGCCACCGCCACCCTCGAAGGCACCCGCCGCCTCTTCGAGAAGGGCTTCGTCACCAAAACGGACCTCCAACGCGACGAAATCGCCCACGAAAACAGCCGCCTGAAAGTGCAAACCGCCGAAACCGCCCGTGCCCTCTACCTGAAATACGAGTTCCCCCGAACCGCCGAGGAAACCCTCTCCAAATACCTCGACGCCATCCGCGACCTCGACAAGACCCGGCGCCAGGCACTGGCGCGGCTGGCCCAGGCCGAGGCACGATTGCGATCCGCCCAGGCCCAGTACGAAGTCCAGCGCCGTCAACTGGAAGATCTGCAGGGTCAGCTCCGCAAATGCATCATCCGCGCCCAACGCCCGGGCCTGGTCGTCTACGGCAGCGGGCGCGAAGAGTTCTTCCGCGGTGAAGAGGCCATTCGCGAGGGCGCCACGGTGCGCGAACGCCAAACCATCATCACCATCCCGGACATGACCCGCATGGCCGTAAACGTTCGCATCCACGAAACCTACATCCAGAAGGTCCGCAGGGGCCAAAAGGCACGCATCACCGTGGACGCCTTTCCGGACAAGGTCCTCACGGGCGAGGTCTCCCGCGTGGCCGTCCTGCCGGATTCCCAAAACCGGTGGCTCAACCCGGAAATGAAGGTCTACAAGACCACCGTCACCATCGAGGGCGTGCACGACTGGCTCAAACCCGGCATGAGCGCCAAAGTGGAAATCCTGGTGGACCGTCTCGAGGACGTGCTCTGCGTCCCCGTCCAAGCGGTGGTCCCCACCGGCAAAGGCCATGTATGCTACGTCCTCAAAGGGCGCAAAGCCGAGGAACGACCGGTCCAACTCGGCCAGTTCAATGACGAATTCATCGAAATCCGGTCGGGCCTCCGGGAGGGCGACCTTGTCCTGCTCCGCCCGCCTGCCCGTCCGTTGCCGCCGCCCGACGTCACCCCCACGGAAGAATCCGAGGCCCCGGCTTCCGGCGCTCAAACCGCCCGCCAGGCCGCCCCGCACGATTGAGCCGCCCGGTCATGGCAGAACCCATCGTCCAGCTCGAAAAGGTCCACAAACACTACCGCATGGGCGCCGTGGTGGTCGAAGCCCTGCGCGGTGTCAGCTTCACCCTGCAACCCGGTGAATACCTCAGCATCATGGGGCCCTCCGGATGCGGCAAATCCACGCTCTTAAACGTGCTCGGCTGCCTGGACCGCCCAACCTCCGGCCGCTATCTGCTTGGCGGCCGGGACGTGTCCCAACTTGATGACGACGCCCTGTCCGTCATCCGCGGCACCCGGCTCGGCTTTGTTTTCCAATCGTACAACCTCATCCCGCAACTCACCGTCGTGGAGAACATCGAGATCCCTCTCTTCTACCAGGGCTGGCCCGAGGAACTGAGCCGGCAGCAAGCCCGCCAAATGGCCGAGCGGGTCGGCCTGGGCCACCGGCTGAACCATCGGCCCTTCGAACTTTCGGGCGGCCAACAGCAACGGGTCGCCATCGCCCGGGCCCTGGTCAACGACCCGCTGGTCATCCTGGCCGACGAGCCCACCGGCAACCTGGACTCCGTGTCCGGCCGGGAGGTGCTGGACCTGTTCGATCAACTGCATGCCCAGGGTAAAACCTTGATCCTGGTCACCCACGATCCCACCGTGGCCGAGCGCGCCGGCCGCATCCTTCGAATGCGCGACGGCCAGGTGGAATCGGACGAACAACGTCGCCCGGCCCCGCACACCCCATCCATCACCCCGGCAACATGAATCCAACCCCGCCCTCCCAAACCCACCCGCATTCTGAACACGTCGCCCGACCCGGCCGGCCAAGCCAACCCCGGACCGTGGTGCACCCGGATCCTTCCCAGCCAACCCGCATCGCCCCTGCAGGCCGATCGTGAACCCGCAACCCCCATCCATCCCCCGCGCTCAAGCCGCCTGGCAGCGGCTGCGCCGGATCCTGCGTCTCGGCCTGCGCAGCCTCTGGCTGCACCGGTTGCGGTCCCTCCTGACCGTCCTGGGCATCGTGTTCGGCGTCTGCTCCGTCATCGCCATGCTGGCCATTGGCGAGGGCGCCAGTTACGAAGCCCAGCAGCAGATCAAAAACCTCGGCAGCCAGAACATCATCCTGCGAAGCGTCAAACCTCCGGAAGACCGCAAGGTCACCGAACAAGCCAACCAGAGTTTCGTCCTCGAGTATGGACTCAACTACACGGACCTCCGGCGGATCCGCGCGACCATCCCCGGCGTAACCATCGTGGTCCCGGCCCGCGTCATCCGGGAATACGCATGGAACCGCTCCCGAAGGGTGGATTGCGAGGTGGTCGGCACCGTCCCATGGTACCCCGAAATGCGAAACCATCGGGTGGCCGCCGGCCGGTTCTTTACCGACCTGGACATGGAGGCCCGGGCCAGCGTTTGCGTCATCGGCGCCGAACTGGTGCCGCTGCTGTTTCCCTTGGAATCTCCCCTGGGGCGTCAACTCCGGGTCGGCAGCCACGTTTACCGTGTCATCGGGGTCATGGCCCCGCGCACGGAAGTCCGGACCGGAACCCAACCGCCGGCCCCGGGCGAAACGGCCGGCCCCGGCCGAACCGAAACGCCCGCGATTTACATCCCGCTCGAGACGGCGCGGATGCGATACGGAGAAACCCTGATCCGGCGCCGTTCCGGCACCATCGAAGCCGAACGGGTGGCCCTCCACGAGGTCATCGTCCAGGTCCACCGCCTGGAGGAGGTCCGGTCGGTCGCGGAGGCGATCCGCCACCTGCTCGAATACGGCCACGCCAGGAACGATTACGAAATCGTGGTGCCCCTGGAACTGCTGCGCCGCGCCGAGCGCACCAAGCAGGTCTTCAACATCGTCCTGGGTTCCATTGCGGCCATTTCGCTGTTGGTGGGCGGCATCGGCATCATGAACATCATGCTCGCCAGTGTCACGGAACGGACCCGCGAAATCGGCATCCGGCGCGCCCTGGGCGCGCGTCGCCGGGACATTGTCCTGCAGTTCCTGGTGGAAACCGTGCTGTTGAGTGCGTCCGGCGGACTGTTGGGCGTGCTCCTGGGAGCCGCCATCCCGTTTGCCGTGAGCCGGTTGGCCGGCATGGAAACCATCATCACCTGGTGGTCGCCCCTGCTGGCCTTCAGCATTTCCGCCCTGGTGGGGGTCGTGTTCGGGCTCTACCCGGCCCTTCGGGCCGCCCAAATGGATCCTGTGGAGGCCCTTCGGCATGAGTGAGCAGCGCCACCGACCGGATTCGGCGGGACGACGTCCTCGCAGCCACCACCCACGCCCCCTGGCGCGGCAACGACGCCGCATTACATTCCATGGCGCAGCGCATGAGACATGACCCCGCCCCATCCAGGTCGGCCGCGCACGGCCGGGGCGCCGGCTCGAACCCGCCCAACCGGTTCGAACCGTGGCACTACGAGCCGGACCCGGACCTCGTACCGGAAGATCAACCATCGCCCCAGACCCGGTTCGTGCTGGACCGGTCGGTCCGAATCCTCAGCTTCAACGACAGTCCCGACCTCGGCTTCGAGGTCAGCCTCAACCCGTATCGAGGATGCGAACACGGCTGCGCCTACTGTTATGCAAGACCCACCCACGAGTACCTCGGGCTCTCGGCCGGGCTGGATTTCGAATCCGTGATCGTGATCAAGCCCGATGCACCCGAGCTCCTGCGCCGCGAGCTCGCATCCTCCGCGTGGCAACCCCGCCCCATCGCCCTCAGCGGTGTAACCGATTGTTACCAGCCGGTGGAACGCCGCCTGCAACTCACCCGGCAATGCCTGGCCGTCCTGGCGGAGTTTCGCAACCCGGTCTGCGTCGTCACCAAGAACCATCTGGTCACGCGCGACGTGGACCTGCTCGCCCGCCTGGCCGTCCACCGGGCTGCAGCGGTCTGCGTGTCCATCAGCACGCTGGATCCGGACCTGGCCCGGCGGCTGGAACCCCGCGCCTCCCTGCCCGAATTCCGGCTCAAGGCCATCGAGACCCTCGCGCGGGCCGGCATCCCCGTCGGGGTCCTGATGGCCCCGGTAATTCCGGGTCTGACCGATCCCGAAATGTTCCGACTCACTCAGGCCGCGGCCGCCGCCGGCGCACGGTTCGCCTGTTATTCCGTCCTGCGCCTGCCCCACGCGGTCAAGGACCTGTTCCTTGACTGGTTGAACCGGAACGCACCACTCCAGCGGGACAAGGTCATCCACCGATTGCAGGAACTGCGCGAGGGTAAACTGACCGACGCCCGCTTCGGTACCCGCCTGACCGGCACCGGACCCGCCGCCGCCCGGCTGGCCCGGATGTTCGAAGTGGCCTGTCGCCGGGCCGGGTTAACCGAGCCCTTCCCCGCGCTGTCCACGGCGGCCTTCCACGTCCCTGCTGCACCTGACCGCCCCAACCAATTGGAACTGCCCCTCCTTTAGAGGGTCCGGATCCGTCGGATCCGTCGGATCCGTCCGATCCGTCAGATTCACCCCCGGCGTGATTTTCACGCGCCCCGCGTGAAAGTGGCACCGGGACAGGACCTCCAAAAAACTGTTGCCTGTTGGAAATTGAAGCTTTACACGGCCGGGGGAAGTTGGCATTGTTCCTGCCCAAGTTCAGACGAACACAACAAACCGAACGAACCATGAAACAGACGCGTCGCTTCAAACTCACCGCCTTCACGCTCATCGAGCTGCTGGTCGTGATTGCGATCATTGCAATCCTGGCTGGTATGCTTTTGCCGGCGTTGGCCAAGGCCAAGGCCAAGGCTCAACGGATCAACTGCGTCAACAACCTCAAGCAGGTCGGCCTCGCCTTCCGTATCTGGGCCAGCGACAACGGGGACCGCTTCCCCATGCGCGTGCCGAACACCGAAGGTGGTACGGCCAACAACCTTGCCAATAACACGCTCATCTACACGCACTTTGCGGTGCTCTCCAACGAGTTGAGCACGCCCAAAGTGGTCGTGTGCCCGTCGGATGAGCGCAATGCCCGCACGAACTTCCTGGTGCCGCCCGCTCCGATGGCGGACTTCCGGGACAACATGGCCGTGTCTTTCTTCATTGGTCAGGACGCTGACGAAACCATGCCGTCCATGTTCCTGTCCGGGGACCGCAACATTTACGGCCCGCAAACGCAACCCACGTCCAATAACGGTTACGGCAACTCGCCTCAGCCTCCCCAGCCCCCCTCTCCCGGCGCCAGAGTCGCTCTGACGACCAATGCCGCCACGCTGAACAACGTGGGTTGGACGGACAAGATGCACCAGCGGCAGGGCAACATCCTGCTCGCCGATGGCAGCGTGCAGCAGTGGAGCACCAGCAGGCTGCGTGAGGCTGCACGGCAGACGGGTGACGTTTCCAACCCCGGGAACGTGCTGCTGTTCCCATAATCCGCACCGTATCGGTGGTTCTTGGGGGCCGTCCGGCATCCGGACGGCCCTTTTCTTGTTTCCGCCAAACCGCTGGAGGCCCACGGCGCCCACCGTCCGCCCCTGGCAGTACGCCGAGGAAAAAGCACCTCTGCAAAAGGCCGCCCCTGAACACGGCCGCACAATCGGTCCCTGGCGGCAGCCCGACCCGCGGTTGCCTTTTCGCCACCAAGGGACAATACACCAGCTCAACCAACAACACCCGGTGCCGAAACCGCTTTGCCAATCGTGCCACCCGGAAAGACACCGTCCGCGATCCTCACGAAAACGGCCGAACTAATGTCCACCCGTCGTTCCAACCTCGCCCAAGCCATGGCACCCACCCCCGATCAAACATGCTCGTCCCCCAGCTCCGGCACACGAGTCCCGCCCACGTCCCATCCCAAAGGCAGCCGGGATTGTCCTCCACAAGCTCCAGAGACTTCTTGCGCTGGCCAAGCGGCACCCAACCCGCCCGGTCAAACCGTCCGTGAAGCCAACCCCTCTGCACCTTCCAGGGCCTTCTCGCGCGATCCAATGACGTTCCCACCTCCGAAGCCCTCCCTTTGCCACGACCGCCGACTCCAATCGGCCTCGGATCCGCTTATCCCAATGGATTTGTCCCAGCCACGCCCACGGGCTTCGAATCCGCCCGGACCACCTGCGGCCCCGGTTCCTCACCCTCGCCAACCTGCAAAGGTCGGGCACCCGGTGCATCGCGCAGCCCGCTCCACAAGCGCCCGCCGCCCGGCTCCTCCGGGCACCAGACCGCAACCGCATCATCCGACTTGATTCCTCTCGTGAAACACCCGAACACTGCCGGGCCATGACGTCCGAGGAATTGATGCGAATTTTCAGGGAAACCGGCGCCCTGTTGGAAGGACACTTCATCCTGCGCAGCGGCCTGCACAGCAGGCAATATTTCCAGTGCGCCCTGGCCCTCCAACAAATGCCGGTGGTCGAACGACTCGGTGCCGCCCTGGCCGAACCATTACGGCCCCTGGCACCCGCCACCATCATCGCCCCCGCGATGGGCGGATTGGTCATCGGCCAGGAGGTGGCCCGGCAGCTCCGCTGCCGCTTTATCTTCGCTGAAAAGGAGGAGGGCCGTCTGACCCTGCGCCGGGGCTTCCGCATCGCGCCCGGCGAACGCCTGGCCGTGGTCGAGGACGTCGTCACACAGGGCGGGCGGGTCCGCGAAACCATGGACATCGTCCGCAACGCCGGCGGCGTGGTCCTGGCCGTGGCGGTGTTGGTGGACCGATCCAACGGCACGGTGGATTTCGGCGTCCCCTTCTACAGTCTGCTCCGTCTCCAGGTGGAGGCTTTTCCGCCGGACCAACTTCCCCCGGACCTGGCCGCCCTACCGGCTGTCAAACCCGGCAGCCGATAAACCGCCGGAGTCCCTCCGGCCGGACCGGCCAGGTCCGTTGCGATCCCCGGGGCGTATCGCCGGGCCGATCGCCGCAGCCCCACCTTCCCCCGCGCCCGGGCGCGGCCGCATGCCATTGCCAAACCGCCCCTCTCTTCCGCCAATCCACCGCCGCAAAAAATCATTGCCCGACCGCCGCAATCCGGCCACTACAAGGCCCTATGCATTATCTCCTGGCTGCAGGGATCGGACTGGTGAGCGGGCTGGCGAGCGGTCTGTTCGGTGTGGGCGGCGGGATCGTCATGGTACCGGCCATGACGCTGCTACTAAGCCCGCCCATTCGCGACATCAAACAGGCGGTGGGCACCTCCCTGCTGGTCATCATCCCGACGGCCCTGGTCGGCGCCGGCAAACATTGGACGCAGGGTAATGTGGAGTGGCGCACCGCCCTGGCCCTGTTTCCCATGGCCCTCGTGGGAGGTTATCTCGGCGCCTGGCTGACCACGCGGATCCCGGCCGACGACCTGAAACGGCTCTTCGGCGGGTTTCTCATGCTGGTGAGCCTGAAACTCCTGTTGGGGCGCTGACCGGCGGCAGAGGGTCGGAACCGCCATGGAGCCGCCAGTCCGATCCCTGCTTTACGTAGAGCGTCTGCGTCGGGAAGGCAAACTCGATCCCTTCCGCGTCGAACCGCGCCTTGATTTGAAGGTTCAGTTCCTGCATCCCGGCCAGGTAGGCCTTGAAATCGGTCCCCTTCCACCAGTGCACCACAAAAATGTTCAACGACGCGTCGTTGAACTTGTTGAAGCTGATCCAGACATCCTGGGTCATCGGATGGCTGCGATAAATCTCGTTGAGAATGTCAACCGCCCGCTGTACCCGGTGGGCCGGGGTGTCGAATGTGATCCCGATGTTGATCAGCGTCCGGATGTTGGGGCGCATGGTAATGTTGGTGATCGTGGCGTTGGTCAGCGTCTTGTTCGGAACGGTCACCAAATGCCCGTCCAGGTTCCGTATCCGCGTGCTGCGCAAACCGATGGATTCCACCACACCGTCCACCCCATCGAGCACGATGCGGTCCCCGATCTTAAAGGGTTTGTCCAGGAAAATCACAATCGCGCCGATCAGATTCGCCACGGTTTCCTGACCCGCCAGACCGAGCGCCAGGCCGCCCACGGACAAACCGGCCAGGATGGTCTTGATCTCAATCCCCAGGTTGTCCGCCGTCAGCAAAGCCGCGCCCACGATGATGATCACCCGGATCGTCTTGCGGAGGGCCGGAAGCAATGTCTCCCGCAAGATCTTGTCTTCCGTGCCCTCCATCCGGAGCTGCCAGACCCCCAGCCCCAGATCCACCACCTTGATCACCAGATACGTAAGGGAAACCGCCACCAGGCAGACCAAACCGGCGGAAATCCAGCGCCGGACCTCTTCCGGCCAGTTCAACACGGCCAGCCCGATGTGCAGGAAGATCACCAGCGTCACCATCCGGATCGGCCCGTGCAACATCTCGATCAACAGGTCGTCGAACCGCGTGGACGTGCGCTCGGCCCAGCGGCGCAAGCGCGTCGTCAGAACGTAATCCAGGAACCGCGACCCGTAGATCGCCAGGAACAGATAGACCAGCGAGGCCAAATACTGCCAAAGCTGCATCCCGAGGAACTCGACCTGAAGCCACTCCACCTTGTCCAGGCCGAGGGTCACCCAGGCGTTGGTCCCCGCCGTTGTGGACGCAACCCCGGTAACCTCCCGGGACCCCGCCGACCCTGAAGCGGACCCGGCACCGGCAACCCCCGGTTCCGCCGCGCCGGCCCATGCCACAAGGGCGCCAGCGGCCCACACCGCAAGCACACAGCGAAGACTCGTCAACCACCCTTTCTCCAAACGCATGGCGCCGGAAGGTACCGGCCTGCCCAATCCCCAGCAAGCCTGACTGACCCGGGTCTCACCGGTCAGACCCTTCTGCGCCCTCACATGCAGGATGGAACCGGTTTTCATGCTTCCGTGACCGCTCCGCCCACCGTCACATGCCGGATCCGGCCAGGGGCCAACCAGTCCCCGCGGAGGAAACGCAAGCCACCCGTGCACAGCCGGATGCACGCAATGGTGAGCCCTTGAAGATCCGGCCCGCCGTCCGGGCAGGCCCGGCGGGGCCTTCTGCCCGGTCCCCCTCCGCCCTCCTGCAATGACCGGGAACGGTTCCGGGCCCCGGTCAAGCCTCCTCCAGTTGGTTGTCCGCGTGGACGGCGCGGCGGAGTTCATCCAAAAACTCCGGCAGCGCGCTCTCCACACGGTTCCAGTTGGGAATCAGCGGCGACGAGAGTGGATCGTCCTGGTAGGCCCGGCAGGCGGCACGAATGCTGCGCACAAAGGTCGCCACGGCGCTCTCCTCCTCGTGCCGGGCATAATACAGGCCATTGATCGCCGCATCAGCGGCATAAAACCGGAGCGTGTCCTCCGCCTGACGGCTGTACGAAGCCAGCAATGTGTCAAACAGACCGGCATCCAGTTTGATCCCTTCCGCCGCCATCCGATACAGGAGGCTCTTCACAATGTCCACCGCCATCCGGTTCAGTCCCTTCTCCGGATCCCGCGGCGACAATTCCCGGTGTTTGTGGTCGTAATTCTCGCAGAGTTCGGACTGACAGATGGCCCGCGGCGAGCAGTTCCGGTAGACCTCGGCCAGCATTCCGATCTCCAGGGCCCAATCGTGCGGAATGCGCAGCCGCCGTACCAGGTCCACGTCCAGCGACACCTCGCCCGCCAGGGGATAACGGAACGTGTCCAGATACACGAGAAACGGATGCACGCCTAGAATGCTCTTGAGGGCACGCACCAGCGGCGTCATCAACAGGCGCATCACCCGCCCGTTGAGCCGGTCGGTCACCCGCGCGTAATAGCCCTTGCAGAAGTCAAATCCCAGGCTGGGATGAGCCACCGGATAACACAACCGCGCCAATAGCTCGCGGTTGTACGTGAGGATGTCACAGTCGTGCATGGCCACCATGCGAACCCTTTCGCTGGCCAGCACGTAACCAAAGCACATCCACACGTTCCGTCCCTTGCCGCTCGGTCCCGGATACAAATCGTTTTCCTCCAGCTTGCGATACAACGCCGAAAGCCGCGGCCCGTCGTTCCACACAATCACCGGCTTTTGCGGCAGCACCCCAAACACCCGCCGCGCGCGCTGGAAGTCCCGACTCCGGGTGGCCCCGTCCAGGCCCACCACAATCTGCCGCACATACGGGACCTCCCGCAGCTCCCGCACGATCAGCCGCAGCGCCCGCGTGCCCAGCTCGCGCACGTGACACGGCAGCACCAACCCGATCGGTGTCTCCTGCACAAAATCCAAAAGCTCACGCTCCAGCCGGCGGACATCCGGCGTCCCCAGCCGGTGCAGCGTCGCAATGGCACCCGTCTGAAAGAAGTCGGCCATGCGCAGATTCCCCTGTTCGTTCTGGTTGATGTTTCCCTTGCCGCGGTGTCAGACCCGCCAACCAGCCTGCCCCCATCGGAAGCCGGCCTTCCACCGCTGTGGTCCCTTTTCCAAACCGACCGACCCGGCCCCTGCCCGGCCCGCCGCCCGCCCCGCAAATCGCCGCAGCCCAAAGGTCCCGGAATCCGGCCACCTCTCCTCCGACTCGAACCGCCCGGAGCCGCGAGCCCTTGGCCGGCCAATTGATTCCTCTCATACGGTCGTCGTCCGGGTCAAGAATCAATCTCCCGACGGCGCAAAGTTTGCCCCGCCAACGGCAGTGCGGCAGCCCGGTCCGGCAGCACAACCCTCCCAAACCACACTTGGCGACCGGCCGTTTCCTCGGGTAAAACCCCGCCCGCATGTTCGAGCTGTTACAGACCGACACGCAGACGGCCGCCCGCCTGGGACGCCTCACCACCCCACACGGCGTGGTGGAGACGCCCGTGTTCATGCCCGTCGGCACCCAGGCCACCGTCAAGGCACTCGACCCGCGCGAGCTGGAAGAAATGGGCACCCAGATCATCCTGGGCAACACCTACCACCTCTACATTCGCCCGGGTCTGGAAATCCTGCAGGCCGCCGGCGGCCTTCACCGCTTCATGAACTGGCACAAACCGATCCTCACCGACAGCGGCGGGTACCAGGTCTTCAGCCTTGCTCAAATCCGTAAAATCCATCCCCACGGCGTCGAGTTCCGGTCCCACGTGGACGGCGCCCGACTGTTCCTCGGACCCCGCGAGGCCATGGCCATTCAGCGCGTGCTGGGTTCCGACATCGCCATGGTCTTCGACGAATGTCCCCCCTACGACGCCCCGCCCCGCGAACAACGCCTCGCCGTCGAACGTACCCTGCGTTGGGCCCGCGAATGCCGCGAACAGCCCCGGGCCGAAGGTCAGCAGGTCTTCGGCATCGTCCAGGGCGGCACCAACGCCGAGCTCCGCCAGTACTGCGCCCGCGAGCTGGTGGCCATGGACTTCGACGGCTACGCCATCGGCGGCGTCAGCGTGGGCGAACCCGAACCGGAAATGTTCCGCGCCGTGGACATGACCGTCCCCCACCTGCCGGTCGAAAAACCCCGCTACGCCATGGGACTGGGCACCCCCGCCCAGATCGTCGAACTGGTGGCCCGGGGCGTGGACATGTTCGATTGCGTACTGCCCACCCGCGTCGCCCGCAACGGCACCGCCTTCACCCGTCGCGGCGCTTTCCCGCTCAAGGGCGGCGCCTACAAGGCCGATTTCCGCCCCATCGAGGAGGGTTGCGACTGTTTCGCCTGCCGGCACTTCACCCGCGCCTATCTCCGCCACCTCCTCAACGTAAATGAAATCCTCGGCCTGCGCATGGTCAGCGTCCACAACACCCACCTCTACCTCAAACTCATGGCCGACATCCGCGCCGCCATCCGCGCCGGCTGCTTCGAAGAGTTCCGCCGCGAGTTCGTGGCCGGTTACGTCCCCAGCCGGCGCGTCCTATCCGCCCGCGCCGCCGCCGGTCTGGAACGTTGAGCCCCCCTGCCCGACATTCCCAACGGCCCGCGCCCCGAACCACCGTTCAAAGCGACAGCGACCGCGCCGCCTCGTACAGAATCTCCGCGCTGCGCCGCAACGCGGACTTTTCCGACCGATCCAGCGGCGGCACCAGCGTCGTGCGAATGCCGTCCGCGCCCAGCACCCGCGGCAGGGAAAAACACACCGGAGCAAACCCGCTCAAATTCCCGTCAAACCCGCTCAGCGTCAGCACCACCCGTTCATCGTCCCGGATCGCCTTCACAATCCGCGCCAGGCCCGCCCCAATCCCATAATACGAGGCCCGCTTGCCCTCAATGATTCGATAGGCCGCCCGCCGCACACCGTCATCCACCCGGGCTTTCACCTCCGGCGTCAATGCCCGGCCCGTCTGCCGGGCAAACGTCTCCAAAGGAACACCCCCGGCCCGGGCACTTGACCACACCAACACCTCCGAATCGCCATGTTCGCCCAACACGTAGGCGTGAACGGACTGGGGCGCAATCCCGAGATGTTCACCCAGCAACGTGCGAAACCGGGCCGTGTCAAGGATCGTCCCCGAACCCACCACCCGATCCGGCGGCAGCCCCGACAGGCGCAACACAATCTGCGTCATTAAATCCACCGGATTCGACGCCACCACCAGAATCGCCCCGGGTGCATGCGGTCGCAGCCGACCCATCACGTCCTGAAACACCGCAGCATTCCGTTCCAGCAGCTGCAGCCGGGTCTCGCCCGGTTGCTGGTTCACCCCACAGGCAAGCACCACCACGCGCGCACCGGCCAGATCCGCATAATCCCCGGCCATCACTCGCACCGGCGAACCGAACGGCACAGCATGCAGAATGTCCTCAGCCTGGGCCCGGGCCAGCTCGGGCCGCGCGTCCACCAGCACCAGCTCGCTGGCGACGCCCCGCAACACAATCGCGTAGGCGGCACTGCTCCCAACAAAACCGGTGCCGATGATGCCAACCTTCATGCCGGATGCACCTGAAAGATCTTTCAGGGAAAGGACACGGCCGCCTGTTCAGGCCCCGATCTGCGCCTTGATGGCGGTCGCGATCCGGGTCCCCCAGTGCTCCAGCAACGCCGGGTCAGGCCCTTCCAACAACAGCCGTGCCTTGGGTTCGGTCCCGGAATACCGCAACAGCAGCCGGCCGCCCTGTTCCCGCAATGCAGCCTCCGCCCGGGCCGTCAGTTCGCACACTTCCCGGAGTTCCTCAAACGGCGGTTTGGCGCGCACCTTGATGTTGAACTGCCGCTGTGGAAAACGTTCCCAGCAGCGGGTCAACTCGCTCAACGGCTTGCCGGTGGTGCGCATGATCCGGAGCACCTGCAGGGCCGCCACCAGGCCGTCGCCCGTGGTCGTGTGGTCGCGGAAAATCAGGTGGCCGCTCTGTTCGCCCCCCAGGTTGTACCCGTTCTTCATCATCTCATCGATCACGTACTTGTCGCCCACCTGGGTGCGGATCACCCGTCCCCCCGCCGCCTCAATGGCGCGCTCCAGGCCCGCATTACTCATCACCGTGGTTACCAGGGTGCGCTCGGCCAGGGTCCCGTGCGCCAGCATCTCCAGCGCGGCAATGGCCATGATGTCGTCCCCGTCGACCAATTGCCCCTTCTCGTCGCACATCAGCACCCGGTCGGCATCGCCATCATGGGCGATCCCCACATCCGCCCGGTACTCCAGCACCAGCCGGCAGAGATGCTCCGGATGCATGGAACCGCAGTCGCGGTTGATGTTCGTGCCGTCCGGCTGGTTCCCAAACACCAGCACCTCCGCCCCCAGCTCCCGCAACACGCAGGGGGTGGACTTGTAGGCCGCGCCATGCGCGCAATCCACGACGATCCGGTACCCCTCCAACGTCAGGTGACGCGGGAAGCTGGCCTTGGCAAACTCGATGTAACGACCGAGCGCATCGTCAATCCGCACCGCCTTTCCAATGTGCTCGGCGCTGGGCCGGATGTTTTCAATCTCGCCGCTGAACACCAGCCGTTCAATCTCGGCCTCCACGGCGTCGTCCAGCTTGTAGCCGTCTGCCCGGAAAAACTTGATCCCGTTGTCCGTATATGGATTGTGCGACGCGGTGATGACAATGCCGGCATCGGCACGCAAACTCCGTGTCACGTAGGCAACCCCCGGGGTGGGCAGCGGCCCGATGAACAACACATCCACGCCCATCGAGAGAATCCCGGCTGACAGGGCATTTTCCAGCATGTAGCCCGACAGACGGGTGTCCTTGCCGATCACGATCTTGTGCCGCCCTCGTCCGCGCGGTTGCGCCTCCAGGTGTTTGAACACATGCGCCGCAGCCCGGCCCAGCTTCAACGCCGTCTCCGCCGTCACCGGCTCCAGGTTGGCCGTCCCACGGACGCCGTCCGTCCCGAAAATACGATTCTTTCCGCTCATGGCTTTTGGATTCAATCCGGCGGACTCCAGAGTCGGATGCGCGGAGGTTGCACCCGCACCACCACAATCCCCTCCGGGGCCTCCACCTCCACCGGCAGGAGCTGGCCCGACGCCCGCAATTCCGGATCCTCCCGAACCACCACCCGCAGGTCGTCCGCAACCAGACTCTCCACCAGCTCCCTCGGCCCGCGCACGGTCACCTCCACCGTTTCCGGATCCGCACGAAACCCCTGACGTTCCCCGGCCCGAACCAGCACCCACACCGGCACACCCGTCAGCGTCCGGGTGCGGCCGAAGCCAGCCCCTGCACTGCCGCCCTGTATCATGTCGTGCACGGTGGTCCAAATCAACACCGCCAGCGCCAGGGCAAACAGCTTCAGCCCCCAGTTCTCCGTCAGCCAATGCAAGGAAATCCGCCCCATCAACCCGATTGCGTCGGACCCGAAACCGTGGATTGCCGGCTCAACACCGCCGGGGCCGGCCGCGGCCGTTCAAACCGCTGCCGCAACCAGGCAACCCACCCACGGGCGCGCACCGGCCGGATCAGCGTCGCCGTGAGGAAATCCCGCAACGCCTCAACCGTCACCCCGCGCACCAACTGACCCCGGTAGGCATAGGAAATGGCGCCCGTCTCCTCGGATACCACCACCACCACCGCATCCGTCTCCTCACTGAGACCCAGCGCCGCCCGATGCCGCGTGCCCAGCGTCGGATCCAGATCCTGCCGCCGCGACAGCGGAAAAATACACGCCGCATGCGAGATCCGGTCCCCCTTGATTAAAACCCCGCCGTCGTGGATCGCATTGTTCGGAAAAAAAATGCACTCCAGCATCTCCGGCGTGGCCTCGCAGTCCACGGGAATGCCCGATTCCACCACGTCCTCCAGCCGGATGGACTGCTCAATGGCGATCAGCCCGCCGATTCTGCACTCGGACAACCGTTCGCACGCCCTGACGATCACTTCGATGATCTCACGCTGCTCCTGCGGCGTGGCAAATAGCGGCAACTTCCCCACCTCCGCCAGCATCCGCCGCAACTCGGGCTGAAAAATCACCAGGACCGCCACGGCCATGAACGCGGAAAACGTCCCCAACAACCACCGCAACACCTGCAGGTCCAACACGTAAATAATCAGCCCGAGCGTCAGCAGACTGAGAATGAACCCCAACACCACCGGCCAGCCCCGCGTCCCGCGCACAAACCGCAGCGCCTGGTAGATCACCAGCGTCAAAATGGCGATCTCCAGGGCCGGTCGTCCCAGCGCCTTCAAAGCTGACAGGTCCCACACGTTCATGCCTTCAACACCGCTTCGATCACCCGCACCGCCTGCACCGTTTCGGCCACATCGTGCACGCGCAGGATGGACACCCCCTGCGTCACCGCCCACACCGCACACGCCAGCGACCCCGGCAGCCGCCCGGTCACGGGCGCACCCGTCAACAACCCGAGAAACGATTTGCGCGAGACGCCCAACAGCAGGGGCCGTCCCCACCTTCTAAAAGTCGCCAACGCCCGAAGCAATTGCAAATTGTGCTCGCAGGTCTTCCCAAACCCGATGCCCACATCCAACACCACCTGCTCCCTCCGCACCCCGCACGCCCCCAACCGCACAAGCCGCTCCCCGAAAAACTCCGATACCTCCGCCACCACGTCCCGATAAAACGGCCTCTCCTGCATGGTCCGGGGTGTGCCCTGCATGTGCATGCATACGTAACCCGCTCCGGCCTCCGCCACCACCCGCCACATGGCCGGGTCCGACCGATTCGCCGCCACGTCGTTCACAATGCTCGCCCCGGCCGAAAGCGCCTCCGCCGCCACCTCGGGTTTCACCGTGTCCACCGAGATCGCCACCTCCACCTGACGCGCCAAGGACCGGATCACCGGCAGCACCCGACGGAGTTCCTCCTCCAGCGGAACCGGTTCGGCCCCCGGTCGCGTGGATTCCCCGCCCACGTCCAGGATGTCCGCCCCCTGCGCCACCAGCTCCAGCCCATGCGCCACCGCCCGTTCCGGGTCGAAGTACCGTCCCCCGTCCGCAAACGAATCCGGCGTGACGTTCACAATCCCCATCACCAGCGTGCGGCCGGGCAACTCCCACTGATGCGACCCGGCCCGCCACACCATCACCGGCCCCTCACGCGTCAACCCGCCCGCCACTCCGGTCATCCTCCCACTCTCCCCGTCACACCCGGCATGCGCCTCCGCCGGAGCAACGCCGCTCAATAGCCGCTGCCGCTCCGACCCCGCTGGATCAGCTCAATTTCGTAACCCTCGGGCGCGTCAATGAAGGCGAAACCACTGCCGTCCTCCCGAATGTGCGGCGGCTCGGAGTAATCCAGCCCGAACTTCTTCAGATGCTCCCGAAACGCCTCCAAACTGTCCACCTCGAACGCCAGATGCGTCAAATCAGGTTGAACCTGCACCGGACCACTGCCCGGATAATAGCAAATCTCAATCAACTCCTCGCTCTCCGGCGCCTTCAAGAACACCAGCTCGGAACCGCGGGGCGATTTGTGCCTCCGCACCTCCTCCAACCCGAGAACCTCCCGGTAGAACCGGACCGTCTTCTCCAGGTCATTCACCCGATACCGCGTGTGCAACAGCTTTCGTACCTTTGCCATGCCCGCAGCATACGGCCTCAGTCGGGCCGACGCTACAATCTTCCACCGCCGCCCTTCCCCCAGCCGTTTCCCCCGGACCGCCCGGGCGGCCCGTCGTGAAGGCGGGCCCTCCCTCCGCAGCACCGGGGGGCACCTCTGAGAGAACCGGCCCCGGCGATCCCGCAGTTGTTCCTGTTCCTCGCCCCTCCGCCCCGGCCCGCAGAGGTGTCCACCGAGCCATGCGCGAATTGGCGTTTACAGGGGGGCGACACCGAATAGCATGGAACCTCGAACGGATTCTGCGCTTATGAAGAAAATCGAGGCCATCATCAAGCCTTTCAAACTGGAGGACGTCAAGGAGGCCCTGTCCGTGCTGGGGGTGCAGGGCATGACCGTAACCGAGGTCAAGGGCTTCGGCCGGCAAAAAGGCCACACCGAAATCTACCGCGGCAGCGAGTACACCGTGGATTTTCTGCCCAAGATCAAGGTGGAAGTCGTCCTGCCGGACAACCTCGTTCAACCCGCCGTGGAGGCCATCGTCAAGGCCGCACGCACCGGCAAGATCGGTGACGGCAAGGTGTTTGTCCTGCCCGTGGAAACAGCCGTGCGCATCCGAACCGAGGAGACCGGCGACGCGGCGGTGTGATCTTACGGGGTACATCGCAAGCTCGCCACTCCGCCCGCGGGCCATCCGAAAGGTTGAAGGAACACCACCGCCGCAATCCCTCGGCACGGCGCCCTGCCCCCACGGGAATCCCATCGGGCCCTCGCGCCGGTCGCCGCCCCGGACAGGTCCCATGCAGCCGTTGACCCATCGCCACACCTTGCGGGTCCGGTATTCGGAAACGGACCAGATGGGTACCTTCTACCACGCCCGGGCGCTGGACTGGTTCGAATGCACCCGGTCCGAATTCATCCGGACCCGGCTCGGCCTGTCTTACGCAGAAGTGGAAGCCAGGGGCGTCTTCCTCCCGGTGGTGGAGGCCTACCTGCACCTGGTGGGCCGCGCGCGGTACGACGATCTCCTCACCATCCAAGCCACACTCCATCGCCACGGTCGGGCCCGGCTCCGGTTTGACATGGAAGTCCGACAGGCGGATTCAGGTCACCTGGTGGTGACGGGCTATACCGTCCACGCCTTCGTCGACGCACAAGGCAGGGCCATTCGGCCCCCGTCCTGGTTCCTTGCCCTGTTGGAACAGCCCCTGCCAGCCCCCACACCCTCGGACCTGACACGGGTCACAGGGCCCGAACAGTCCCGGCCCGGGTCCAACTGCGACCAACTCCCCGGAGAAGGCTAAACCCGCCCCACCAGCCCTAAAACGTCGCTCTCGGGAGAAATCCGCCCATCGCCGTCTTCCACGGAGTCCACCCAACACTCAGCAACTCAAACTGCCCCTTTGACTTGCGAGTCGGCAGAAAATGAAGCATGGTGAGCATGCCGGACGAAGTGGATCCGGATCCCACGCGGGACCGGGCCCTGAACAACAAACCTGAACATAACAGCGGAATCAGCAGGAGGAGCTTATGGAAACGCATTTTGCCAACCTGGAGGGAGCCCGTGCGGCACTGGCCAAGGAACGCGTCGTGGAAGACTTGCGGCAACTGGCTCGCGACGCCGAGGCCCTGCTTCAAGCCACGGCTCATGACGTCTCGGACAAGGCCCGCGAGGCCCGGGAACGGCTTGCCCAGGCACTGGAGCGGGCCAAGGCCACCTGCGCCGAATTGGAAGAGGGCATGGTGGTTCGGGCCAGGGAGGCCGCCCGCAAGGCGGACAGCGTCATCCGCCAGCATCCCTACGAGTCCATTGGCCTGTCGTTTGCCGTGGGGTTGCTCATCGGGGTCCTCCTGGGGCGCAGGTAAAGCGGCATGACGGAAGCTCCACCGCACCAAGAGGGCTGGCGCCTGCGCCTCCGGCGCATGGCGGCCGCCCTCACGGGACTTCTGCGCAATCGGCTGGAGCTGTTCGCCCTGGAATGGGAGGAAGAAAAAGAACGGCTCCTGCGGTTTGCCGTCCGGTTGACCTGTTTTTTGCTCGTGGGCTCGGTGGGCCTTTTGCTCCTGTTGGGCGTTGCGGCGTGGGTGGTGCATCGGGTCCTGGGCATCTGGGGGTTGCTGGCGCTGGGTGTTGCCTGTCTGGGTGTGGCGTTTTGGGGCCTCCGGAGTCTGATCCGTGAGGTGCGCGCGGGGCCGCGACCCTTTGCCCAAACCGTGGCCGAGTTCAGGAAGGACAGTGCATGGCTGAGCGGAAACCATCCGACCAGGACCGGCAGCGAATAAAGCAATTGCTCGTCGCAGAAGCCGAGTTGCACCGCGCCGTGCTCAGCACCGAATGGGCAGGGGTGCGGAGCGCGTGGGACGGGCTCGCTTCGGTCAACGCCGCCCACCGATGGCTCGACCGGTTGCGCAGCAGGCCCACGGCTTGGGCCGCCGCCAGCGCCCTGGCCGGCTGGTGGCTTGTTCGGGGACGACGTTCCCGGGTGGCCTGGTTACCCGCACTGTACGGGCTCTGGCGCTGGTGGCGCCGTCATGCCGCGCCACTTCTAAGACAAAACGCCCATAAATCGTAACGCCCGCAAACCATCAGCCGGGATTTGGAAGAAACCCGCCCACTCGGACGCCGGCCCTGCTCGTTGCAGACCGGCCCGCTTCGACTTTGCCACGCCCTCACGACCCAGACGCCCGTTTGCAACCATTCTCCGGGCCGGAGTCGGATGGTGCCGAACCCGGCATTGACCCTTTCGGACCGGGTCTCGTAAGTTCCCGCGCATGATCAAACCGGTAACGATCCCTGCCCGGCTCTTCCGGGAAAACCGGGACCGGCTCCGACAGCTTCTGCCGCCCCGTTCCCTGGTCGTCCTCAATGCCAACGATGTCATGCCCGCCAATGCGGATGGCACCCTGGGCTTCATCCAAAACGCCGACCTTTTCTACCTCACCGGTATCCTGCAGGAACAAACCATCCTGGTGTTGGCCCCGGACGCAAGCGACCCCGCCCACCGGGAAATCCTTTTCCTTCGACGCCCCGACGAACAAACGCTGATCTGGGAAGGCCCCAAGCTCTCCCGGGAAGAGGCCCGCAAAATCTCCGGCATCGAACAGGTCCGCTGGCTGGATGAGTTCCCGGTGGTCTTTCGCCAGCTCATGTGCGAGATGGAGTTGGTCTACCTCAACAGCAACGAGCATTACCGCGCCATGCCCGAGGTGGAAACCCGGGACGCCCGCTTCATCCGCGAATGCCAGCGCCAGTACCCCCTCCACCAATACCGTCGGCTCGCGCCCCTGATGCACCAGTTGCGCACCGTCAAATCCCCCATCGAAGTGGACCTCATCCACCATGCCTGTCAGTTGACCGGGCGCGCATTTCGCAAGGTGCTGCGCCGGATCCGGCCGGGCATCAACGAGGCCGAAGTCGAGGCCGAGTTCGCCCGCGAGTTCATCCGCCAGCGCGCCCGATTTGCCTATCCGCCCATCATTGCCTCCGGTCCCAACTCCTGCGTGCTGCACTACACCCGGAACGACCGCACCTGCCGCAGCGGTGAGGTCCTGCTCCTGGACGTCGCCGCCAGCTACGGCAGCTACAACGCCGACATGACCCGCACGGTACCGGTCAACGGCCGGTTCAGCCGCCGTCAACGCCAGGTCTACGACGCCGTCCTGCGCGTCTTCCGCCAAATGACCCGCGCCCTGCTCCCCGGGAAAACATTGGCCGACCTCCGCAAGGAAGCCGAAGCCCTCATTGCCGAAGAATGCCGTTCGCTGGGCTTGTTGCCCAAACGCAGCCGTCAAACCGGGGGCGATTCACCACCGGTCCGGCGTTACTTCATGCATGGGGTCTCGCACCCCATCGGCCTGGACGTCCACGACGTGCTCCATCCCGGCCAGCCCATCGCCGCAGGCTGGGTCCTGACCTGCGAACCCGCCATCTACATCCGTGAGGAAGGCCTGGGCATCCGACTCGAAAACACCTTCTTGATCACCGACCAGGGGCCGGTCGACCTGATGGGCGATATCCCCATTGAACCGGACGAAATCGAGGAACTCATGCGCCGGTAGAACCACCGCTGCCCAACGGACACAAACACCCGCCCCAATTCGAACCGGCCGGCACCGGCTCACAATTTCCCCGGGCCGGCGCAACCGGCCCCGCCGCTCCAATGACCCACATCTCCCACCCTGCGGATCCGGAAGTCACGACCGCGGCGCTGCGCCCGCCAGGCTCAAGGTCAACTCGATCTCGTCCGCCACCTTGTCCTGCGGTGCACCAGGGTTGATCCCGAAATCGCTCCGCCGAATCACGAATCGCGACCGGATCACCAGAAGATCGCCCTGCATTTGACCATTGGTCCGGTCGGCCAGCTTGCCCTTCAGATAGGTCAAACGCACGGGAACCACCATCTCCCGAGTCACATCCCGAATGGTCAACCGACCCCGCACCCTGGCCGTCACCTCCGACCCCTCCCGTGTCACATCCTCCAAACCGACAGCTTCAAACACAATCTCGGGAAACCGCTTCACGTCCATCCACTGAGGCCCGTGCAAGTGCTGTTTCATGAGCGGATTCGGCACGTGCAGGGATTCGGCCGTCACCACCAACCGGCCCCGGGTGGCAGCCGGGTTCTCAGGATCAAACGTCACCTTCCCTGAAATCCCCGTCGCACTGCCGCTGATGGATTCCAGCGGCGCATCCAGGTGGAATACCACGTTGTTGACCCCTTTGGGATCCTGAAAATCGAACTCCTGCGGGCCCGCCCACACAGCCGCGGAAGCACCCAACCACAACCCCAACACCCATACCAATGCACTCGTTTTCATAACTCCTCTGCTGATCGTTCGTGGATTTTATTGGAAGACGCCATCTCGGCGTCCTTTCGAAACAGACACGATACTCCGGCAACCAAACCGGCCGCTCCCAGCACGGCTGCCAGGAAGTCCACCCCCGGCACAAACCGCCGCTCATACCGGATGGCTTCGAGGCCCGTCACCTCGTCCTGCGTGCGCACCGCCACGCTGGTCCGGGTCCATCCCCGGTGCGCCCCTCCCGCCAGCCAGAAGGCCACTCCGGCCAGCGCCACGACCAGGGCCACCAGGCGAAACACACGACGCCAGCTCCATCGGAGCATCATGCGGGCGCATCGTTAGCATAAGAGCCAGCCGGCGCAAGGGGATGCGGCAGCTTTTCCAACCGGACGCCCCTGACGCGACCGGCCCGGGCATCCACAACGCAAACCGCCCGGTCACCGCGAACACGCCTGACAGCAAATCCAACGGGCAGCTTGCCAGTTGGCCCCGGACACGAAACGCCCCGGTCCGGACTCGTCAACCATGACGATCCTCCCCAAACTTCCCCACTGAACGGATGATTCGCCTGCAGGCTGATCAACTCAGGGCGCTGGGCGCCCCCGTCAAGGGCGGGGCCCAGCAAATCGAGGAATGGCTGCGCGCGTTGCTCCGGGCCGGCACATTGCGTCTGCCGGACGGTCTGGTGGAGTTGCGCGGCAGCCAGCCCGTCGTCACCACCCTCGGCGACCTCAAGCGGGCCTGCGAGGTGGCGGTGGAAACCGTCAAACAGGGGTTGCGCCCGCTCGAACTGGAGCACCAGATCCTGCTGGTGGATGGCATGCACACCCGCCTGCTGGGTCCACCCCGGTTCCGAATCAGCCTTTCGCGCGAGAACCTGGCCGGCAGCGTGGGCCGCGCCCTCCAGGTGGCCCCCATGGACGGCCTGCATCCGCTCGAGAGTGTGGATTATGACCTGTTGTACGCCGGCGGGCACGTGCGGTGCCTCAAACCGGTGCTGCAGATCACACGCGGCCAGCTGACCTGGCAGATGCATGTCAAACTGGCCGACGGAGCCGAACAACCGTTGCCGCCCGAAACACCGTTGGTCCTGGCCGCCGGCAGCCGGCTCTGCTGGGAAGGACGATCGGGCAGACTGGACGCTGATTGCGAAATGCGCAGCGCCCGTGGCCGTGAAGTGCGGGCCCTGCGCGCCGGCCACCTGATCTCGGACCGCGGGGAAACCATTTCATTCCGGCCCGGAGCGCGCCTGCTGCTGGATTGCGCCAGTCTGGTGCGTCTTCAGACCGGTCAAACCGGTTTCCTCGAGCTCGCCTCACAAGTGCTGCTCGAAACCGGTGAAACGGTGGATTGGGGAACCGAAAGTGCATGGCTCGGCCGCTTCATGGATGGCGTGCCGTTGATCCTCCTGCGTCGGGCCGTGGTGGCCGAATTGCGGGGTGTGGTGGCGGACACCTGCGCCGGTGTGGGTCCCACGGATGGCGATGTCTGGCGCCTGTTGCTCGGCGTCCATGAGTGTTTCCTGGACGGTTCCATCCCCTTCCGCGCCGGGCGCTGCCCCATGAACCGGTCGCCCCAGCTCCTGCTCCGCACCCTGCAGTCCTTCACCGACACCAGCTCGTTGCGCGAGGAAATGGCCCGGTCGTTCGGTTACACGGTGCACTCGGCCGATGTCCGGGTCTCCCCCACCCGCTTCGCGAGCGGCCCTTTGCGCGACCTGCTGCGGCGCCTGGCCACCGACCCGAACTGGAATTCCGAACTGCTCTCCATCGGCCACAAGGTGCCATGCTGGACCCAGGTCGGCGCCTACTACGCCGCCGGCCAAAGCCAACCCTGGGAAGTCACCCGCGAGGTGTACTTCACCTTCGTGGACCTCCACTACCAACAAACCGCTTGAAAACCCGGGCCTGTCCCCACAGCCACCGCTGCCAAAAACCCAACGCACTGCCCGGCCACAACCCGGTCCTTTCCCCGCCCTCCTGCCGCGTGCGCCATATTCCGGGCTTGGTTTCCACGGCCTTTGTCCTCAAATTCCCTCCCGTTGCTTATGCTGCGCTTGATCCTTGTCCTCGCCGGCCTCGGCGCCTCGGCTCTTGGATCCGCCCTTGCTCAAGGAGCGGACGAACCACCCCGCCCCCTGAGCGCCCGGATGATCCGTCAGCCGGACGTCTCCGCCACCCACATCGTGTTCGTCTACGCCGGGAATATCTGGATTGTCCCCAAAACCGGGGGTGAAGCCGTCCGATTGAGCTCGCCGCCGGGCGAGGAAACCTTTCCCAAGTTCTCACCCGACGGCTCACGAATCGCCTTCAGCGGCAACTACGACGGTAACGTCGACCTCTACGTAATCCCGGTCACCGGCGGACTGCCCCACCGCGTGACCCATCACGGAGCGCCGGACCGCCTGGTGGACTGGTACCCGGACGGCAAACACCTCCTCTACGCCACCACCATGACCAGCTACAAGGACCGGTTTAACCAGCTCTACAAGGTGCCGGCCGAAGGCGGTCTTCCAGAAAAACTGCCCGTCCCCTACGGCGAGTTCGGCGCCATCTCACCCGACGGCCGAACCTTGGCCTACCAACCCATCAGCGTGGATTTCCGCACCTGGAAACGATACCGGGGCGGTATGAACCCGGACCTGTGGTTGTTTGATCTCGTCACCTACAAAGCCCGCAACCTCACCCGATCAGACGCCTCCGAGTCCATCCCCATGTGGCACGGCCAAACCCTCTACTTCCTGTCCGACCGCGGCCCCGAAAAGCGTTTCAACATCTGGGCCTACGATTTCAGGCGCGACCGGTTCCGCCAGGTCACCTTCTTCAAGGACTACGACGTACGGTTCCCGAGCATCGGGCCCGAGGACATCGTCTTCGAAAACGCCGGCCGACTCTACCTGCTGGAACTCAGGACCGAGCAGGTCCGCGAGGTCCAGGTGACCGTCCGAACCGACCGCCTCACCCTCAAACCCCGCGTGCAAAACGTCTCGGACCTGATCTACCACGCCGCCCCCTCGCCCACGGGCAAACGAGCCCTGTTCGAGGCCCGCGGCGAAATCTTTTCCGTGCCGGCCGAGCACGGCATCACCCTGAACCTGACCCGCTCACCGGGCTCGGCCGAACGGTTCCCCGCGTGGTCGCCGGACGGCCGGTGGATCGCCTGCTTCAGCGATCGTACCGGCGAGTATGAGCTGACCCTGATTCCGGCCGACCCCGCCACCCCCGGCCCCGCCGAACCACGCACCCTCACCCGACTCGGTCCCGGTTTCCGCTACCCACCCCAATGGTCGCCCGATTCCAAAAAAATCCTCTGGATCGATCAGGCCATGCAAATCTGGGTCCACGACCTGGACACACAAACCAACCGCTGCATCGACCGTCAAATGTGGATGTACCACGGCGATTTGAGCCGGTTCAGGGTCAGTTGGTCCCCGGACAGCCGCTGGATCGCCTACGCCGGTGACTGCGAAAACCGCCAGACCGCCATCATCCTCTACGACTACCAAAACCACCGACGTTACCAGGTCACCAGCGGCTTCTACAACGACGACCAACCCGTCTTCGACCCGGACGGTAAATACCTCTATTTCCGCACCATCCGCGACTTCAACCCCCTCTACAGCGAGCTCGACAACACCTGGATCTACGCCAACGGACAGCGCCTGGCAGCGGTGCCGCTCCGCAAGACCGTGCCCTCACCCCTGGCGCCCCGAAACGACGAGGAAAAACCCAGGGAGACCAGGGACAGCAAAGACAAACCCTCCGACGCCCCCACCGGGCCAACCCTCGTCGGTACCAACCCCGACGACACCCAACCGGCCGCCGCTGACCAGGGCTCCGAACCGGCCACCGCTACCACGGACTCCGAAACCAGGAAAAAGGAGGCCAAATCCGAAGGAAAAGGCCCCGCCCCGGTCGAGATCGACCTCGAAGGTTTCGAACAGCGGGTGGTCCTGCTGCCCACCAAGGCCGGGCGGTACGACCATCTGGCCGCCGTTTCCGGCAAGCTGTTGTACCGTTGGTTG
Organism: Limisphaera ngatamarikiensis; assembly: GCF_011044775.1. NCBI lineage: Bacteria > Pseudomonadati > Verrucomicrobiota > Verrucomicrobiia > Limisphaerales > Limisphaeraceae > Limisphaera > Limisphaera ngatamarikiensis. Next base: position 25,933 of record NZ_JAAKYA010000051.1, read on the forward strand.
CCCCGCCTCGGCAGCGACGCCACCGCCAGCCCCATCGAGTTTTACGACCTGGAAAAACGGGAAACCAAACGCGTACTGGACGACGCCGACGACTTCCAACTCACCGCCGACCGTTCAAAACTCCTCGTCCGCAAGGGCAACCAATACGCCTTCATCGAACCCAAGGAAGGCCAGCGCATGGACAAACGACTGGCCACCGATCGCCTCGAAGCCAGCATTGATCCCCGGGCCGAATGGCGCCAGATCTTCACCGATGCCTGGCGGCTCCAACGCGATTACTTCTACGACCCGAACCTCCACGGTGTGGATTGGACCGCCATGCGCGAACGCTACGAACGTCTCCTGGCCGAGGCCGTAACCCGCTGGGACGTCAATTACATCATCGGCGAAATGATCGCCGAACTCAACGCATCCCACACCTACCGCAGCGGCGGCGACGTCGAACGCCCGCCCGAACGCGGCGTGGGCTACCTCGGCTGCGATTTCGTCCTCACCAACGGCGCCTATCAGATCGCCCGCATCCTGGAACCCGCGCCCTGGGACGTGGAGGTCCGATCCCCGCTGCGCGAGCCCGGCATCACCAACGTCCAGGAGGGCGACTACCTCCTGGCCGTCAACGGAGAGCCACTCAACACCCGTAAAGATCCCTGGGCGGCCTTCCAGGGCCTGGCCCGACAGCCCGTCCTGCTGACCGTCAACGACAAACCCACCCTCGAAGGCGCCCGTCAGGTGCTGGTCCAAACCCTCGACCTGGCCGGCGAAATGCGGCTCCGCAACCTGGCATGGATCGAAGAAAACCGCCGCCGCGTGGATCAGCTCAGCCAGGGCCGCATCGGGTACGTGTACGTCCCCGATACCGGCCGCCACGGCCAGAATGAACTGGTCCGACAATGGCGCGGCCAGATCACCAAGGACGGCCTCATCATCGACGAACGATTCAACAGCGGCGGACAGATCCCCGACCGCTTCGTCGAACTGCTCAACCGGCCACTCCGCAATTTCTGGGGCGTCCGCGACGGCCGCGACTGGGCCTGGCCACCCGTCGCCCACTTCGGCCCCAAGGCCATGCTCATCAACGGCTGGAGCGGCTCCGGCGGCGATTGTTTCCCCTACTACTTCAAACAGTCCGGCCTCGGACCCCTCATCGGCCAGCGCACCTGGGGCGGCCTCATCGGCATGACCGGTGCCCCCAGGCTCATCGACGGCGGCACCGTCACCGTGCCCACCTTCGGCATCTACAGCAAAACCGGGGAATGGATCATCGAAGGATACGGGGTCGACCCGGACATCGAAGTGGTCGATGACCCCGGCGAAATGGCCCGTGGCCGTGACCCACAGCTCGAACGGGCCGTCCACGAGGTCCTGCGCATGCTCAAAGAAAATCCACCGCCACGGGTCCAAAAACCACCCTACCCGAACCGGGCCTCCTGACACCGCCTGCCCGTGCCATGGATCCCGTCCCGCACGACATCCCTGACTCAAACCCGCCGGCTTCAGCCCGCCCAAACCTTGGGACCAACCCGGCCGACATGCCCCCCCAAGGACAGCCGCCCCCGACCGGTTCCACATCCGCATCACCCGGCCAACGGGCGCGAACCTTTCTGCGTCGGTTGGCCTCCTCCATCCTCCTCTGGACCGCCGTCCTCCTGGCCCTGTTCTCCGATCATCCGGCGGTCGCCACCTGGGTCTTCCTCGGTATCATGGTGGTCCTGGCCGCCGCCGGTCTGATGGAGTTTTACGGTCTGGCGGCACAACGGGGTTTGCCGGCCTTCCGAATCTGCGGCCTGTTGGGCGGCACCCTGCTCATGGTCGGCACCTTTCTCCATTGCACCGGCAGACTCGGCATCCATGGCAGCCCGGCCCGGGTCAACGACTTCGAAACCAGCTTCCTCATCCTCTTTGTCCTCGGCTTGGCGGTGCGGCTGCTGGTCTCCGGTCCCACGGGTCAGGGCCTGCCCGCCATGGCCGTGAGCCTGCTGGGACTCCTCTACGTGCCCTGGCTGCTCAATTTCATCCAAAAAATCCACTTTTTCCCGGGTATCGAAGGGCTGGGCCGCTACTACGTCCTCTATTTCCTGGTCGTCACCAAATTGAGCGACACCGGCGCGTACATCGTCGGTTCCTTGTGCGGCCGCCACAAAATGGCCCCTCGAATCAGCCCGGGCAAAACTTGGGAAGGTTTCGCCGGCGCCCTTCTCTTCTCCACGGGCGCCAGCCTTGCCCTGGCCGCGCTGTTGGGGTCGCACCTGCCCGGCATGCGCACGGACCACGCCCTGATCCTGGGCCTGATCCTGGGCGCCGGCGCGGTGGTGGGCGATCTTATCGAGTCGCTCTGGAAACGCGAGGCAGCCGTCAAGGACTCCGGCCGTTGGTTCCCGGGCATCGGCGGCCTGCTGGACCTCTTGGACAGCCTCCTCTTCAACGCGCCCCTGATGTACCTCTATCTGCGCCACGTACTGACCCGTCCATGAAGAACGTCGTCATTCTCGGCAGCACCGGTTCCATCGGAACCAGCGCCTTGAAAGTCGTGGAAGATCTGCCGGACCGACTCCGCGTGGTCGGCCTGGCCGCCGGAACCAACGCCAGCCTGTTATACGAACAGGCCCGACGCCACCGGCCCCGGCTGGTCTGCCTCCGGGATCCGGCCGCAGCAGCCCGCCTGGCCGCCGCCCCGGACCTGCCCTGCAAAGTCTGCAGCGGTGAGGAAGGCCTGATCCGACTGGCCACGCTGCCGGAAGCCGACATCGTCCTGTTGGCCATCGTCGGCACCGCAGGTCTCCGCCCGGCCCTGGCGGCCATCCGGGCCGGTAAGGACCTGGCCCTGGCCTCAAAGGAAGTCCTGGTTATGGCCGGTTCCATCGTCATGCGCGAAGCCCGGGCCCGCGGCGTGCGCATCCTGGCCGTCGACAGCGAGCACTCGGCCATTTTCCAATGCCTGGACGGCCGGCCCATCGAATCGGTCCGCAAACTCTGGTTAACCGCTTCCGGCGGACCGTTCCGGGACCCCAACCAATGGCCCAAACATCGATTCTCCGAGATCCGGTTGCAGGACGCCCTCCGCCATCCCAGCTGGGTCATGGGCCGCAAAATCACCATCGATTCCGCCACCCTCTTCAACAAGGGCCTGGAAATGATCGAAGCCCGATGGCTGTTCGACATTCCCATCGAACGCGTCGAAGTCCTCATCCACCCGCAGAGCGTCATCCATTCCATGGTGGAATTCGTGGACGGTTCCTGGCTGGCACAACTCTCCACACCGGACATGTGCCTGCCCATCCAATACGCCCTCACCTACCCCGAACGGGTGCCCAACAACCGCGTTCAAACCGACTTCGTCAAGCTGGGCAGCCTGACCTTCGAAGCGCCCGACCGGGAGCGATTCCCGGCGCTGGACCTGGCACGCCGCGCCGGGCAGATCGGTGGCACCATGCCCACCGTCCTCAACGCAGCCAACGAAGTCGCCGTCGCGGCTTTCGTGGAAGGACGTCTCTCGTTCGCTGAAATCCCCGAACGCGTCCGCCGAACCATGGACGCCCACCAACCCGTCCAGGACCCCACACTGGACCAGATCCTGGAAGCGGACGCCTGGGCCCGTCGCGTAGCACTGGAAATCTGACCTGGCCCGCCAAAACCACCGCCGCCGCCCCGGCCACGCCCGCGCCGCGCCGGCCACGGCCCCCCAAAAAGGCGCCCTCCACCCGTCCCGCAGGCCGACAGGCGCCGGCAACCGAACTGAAATGGGCTTTTCGCCGCCGGCCGCCTTTTGTTGAATGAGGCTCGATGAGTCACACGCATCCCTTGACCACAACAGCATTCGAATTGCCCGGCTACCGGGTCGTCCAGAACTATGGCGTGGTGCGCGGGATTGTGGTACGTTCTCGATCGCTCCTGGGCAACATCGGAGCCGGCTTGCAAATGCTGTTCGGAGGCAACATCACCCTCTATACGGCACTCTGCGAGCAGGCCCGACAGGAGGCGTTCGACCAGATGCTGGCCCACGCCGGGCAATTGGGCGCCAACGCCGTCATCGGCGTGCGATACGACGCCACCGAGATCGCCTCGGGCGTCACCGAGGTCCTGTGCTACGGCACGGCGGTGCGTGTGGAGCCGATGGGTTCTTGAACGAACGAAGAGTGCATCCCGGACCGCTCCAAACGGGGCACCCAAACGACTCCGGGAGCACCAACCTCAAACACAACCAGGTTTATGGCAGGTCATAGCAAGTGGGCAAAAGTCAAGCACTTCAAAGGCGCGCTCGACGCCAAGAAGGGCAAGTTGTTCTCCAAACTGGCACGCGAAATCATGATCGCCGCCAAACAGGGCGGTGGTGACCCCGAAATGAACCCGCGGCTCCGCATGGTCCTGCTCAAGTGCCGGGCGGCCAACATGCCCAAGGAGAACATCGAACGGGCCATCGCGCGGGCCACCGGCGCCGGCGACGCCGGCAACTACGAGGAAATTACCTACGAAATCTATGCCCCGCACGGTGTGGCGTTGCTCGTGCCCGTCAGCACCGACAACCGGAACCGCACTGCCGCCGAAATCCGCAGCATCGTCACCCGCAACGGCGGATCCATGGCCACCACGGGCGCGGTCAGTCACCTGTTCCAGCGCAAGGGCCAGATCATCGTGGCGCGCGAAAATGCCCAGGAAGATGTGTTGATGGAAATCGCACTGGAAGCCGGGGCCGAGGATTTCCGCGCCGATGAACAGGGCTACGAAATCATCACCGAACCCTCGAAGTTCGAAGCCGTCCACCGGGCCCTCGAACAACGCGGCATCAAATGCGAGGTGGCCGAGGTAACCGAACTTCCCATCACCACCGTGCCCCTCCAGGACCCGGAGGCCGTCGCCGCCGTAAACCGGTTGATCGAAGCCCTCGAGGACCACGACGACGTCAAGGAGGTCTACTCCAACGCCGAGTTCCTGAACTGATCCCGCCCCATACGCCGACCATGCCCTGGCTCCCCACGGCCCCATCCGCCCCTTCATCCGGCCGGCCGACCCCCGGGAGGAACCCTCGGCATCTCCCCCCTCCCCAATGCGGCCCATGAACCTGTTCGGGGCCCATCCATGGGTGCCTGCCCTGCTGGCCGCACTGGCCCGCGCCGTGGCCCGCAAACCCCTTTGGTTCGTCTCCGCCCACCTCCTGCTGGCCACCGGCGCGGTCCTCTACACCCTCCACAACCTTCAATTCGACACCCGCCGAGGCAACCTGGTCGGTGAGAACCTCCGCTACCACCGCAACTTCCTGAAATTCCGCGCCGAGTTCCCCAAACCGGATGACCTGGTCGTCGTCGTCGAAAGCGAGGATCCCGAAGCCAACCGCCAGTTCGTCGAACGCCTGGCCGCACGGTTGGAGGCCGAACCCGAACTGTTCCACCGCGTTTTCTACAAGGGCGACCTCAAGTTGCTGGGCAACAAAGCACTCCACCTCCTGTCCGAGGCCCGGCTCCAACAACTGCACGATCAATTAACCCGTTACCAACCCTTCCTGGCCGCCCTCGGCAACACCACCAACCTCCTGTCCCTCTTCGACCAGATCAACACCTGGTTCCGGACCGCCCGCAACGCACCCCCGGAACGACAACAGGCCCTGCTCGAAGCCCTGCCGGCCCTGGAACGAATCCTCGCCCAGGCCGAGGCCAGTCTCCATCGGCCCGGGTTGCCCCCCTCGCCCGGCGTCACCGCCCTCTTCAACAGTAGCGAGGAAGCCCTGCACGCCCAATACCTCGCCTACAACCACGGGCGCATGTTCCTGGTCACCACCTACCCGCCCTCGGTGGACCGGGAGCGGGCAGCCATCGCCCGCCTGCGCGAAAAGGTCGAGGAAACCCGCCGTGAAGTGCCCGGCGTCAACGTCGGCATCACCGGTGAACCGGTACTGGAGTGGGACGAAATGCAGCAGTCCCAACACGACACCCTGCGCGCCAGCGTACTTGCCCTCGTCCTGTGCGCCGCCCTGTTCATCGCGGGCTACCGCGAAACCGGCCGGCCCCTCAAAGCCATGGCAACCCTCCTGGTCGGCGTGGCCCACACCCTCGGCTTCGCCACCGCCACCGTCGGCCACCTCAACATCCTGACCATCACCTTCGTCCCCATCCTCGTCGGCCTGGCCATCGACTTCGGCATCCACCTGGTCACCCGCTACGAAGAGGAATTGCGCGCCGGCCACGGCCGCGTCCCTGCACTGGAACGGGCCATGACCCACACCGGCCAGGGCATCCTGACCGGGGCACTCACCACCGCCGGCGGTTTCTGGGCCATGACCCTCACCAACTTCAAGGGCATTCAAGAAATGGGCTGGATCTGCGGCGGCGGCATGGTCATCTGCCTCATCACCACCCTCACCTTCCTGCCCGCCCTCCTCCTGGCCGGCCGCCAGAACCTGTACGACGAAACCTCCGTGCAAATACCCGTGCGGGCCCGAATCGAGCAACTCTGGCTGCGCCGGCCCCGCTGGGTGCTGGCCCTGGCCGTCGCCCTGACGCTCCTCACCGGTACCCTGGCACTCCGCATGCGCTTCGATTACAACCTGCTCAATCTCCAAAGCCAGAGCCTGCCCGCCGTCGTCTTCAGCAAAAAATTGATTCTATCTGCCGGACGTTCCCTGTTGTATGGCGTGGTCATCGCCGATTCCCTGCCGGAAGCGCGCCAACTCCAAACCCGCCTGGAAGCACTTCCCGCCGTGGCATCCGTGGAAAGCCTCGTGCCCCTCCTCACCCCCGAGCCGGGTCGCAAAAGCGAAATCATTCGACAAACCCGCGACCTGACCCGACAACTGCCCCTGCCGGAGCCCGATCCGGCACCGGTGGCCCTGCAGGACCTGAGCCGCACCCTCTGGGCCCTCGGCGGGTACCTCGGCCTGGCACTCGAATCCCTCACCCCCGATCAGCAGGAGCTCCGTTCCACCCTGGAACGCCTGCGCGAAACCGTCACAAGCCTCCGCCGCAGCATGCTCGATGAAACCCTGGGCACCGATACCCAACGCGCCGAAAAACTCGCCGCCTACCAGCGCGCCTTCTTCCAGGACCTCCGCGAAACCCTCCAAGCCCTGCAACAACAGGACCCCGAGGTGCCCGTGCAGCTGCAAGACCTTCCCGCCGCACTGCGCGAACGCTTCGTGGGCGTTCACGGCAAGCTGCTGTTGCAGGTCTTTCCCAGGGAGGACGTCTGGCAACGCAAGCCCCAGGAGGAATTCGTGCGGCAACTCCGCACGGTGGACCCCGACGCCACCGGAACCCCCGTCCAGCTCTACGAATACACCACCCTGCTGAAAGAAAGTTATGAACAGGCCGCCTGGTACGCCCTGGCCGCCATCATCCTGCTGGTCGGATGGCACTTCCGCAACCCCGTTGCGGTGGCCCTCTCCCTGTTGCCGGTGGGCTTGGGCATGGTCTGGCTCATGGGCTGGATGATCTGGCGCGACGTTTCCTTCAACCCCGCCAACATCATGACCCTTCCCCTGGTCATCGGCATCGGTGTCACCAACGGCATCCACATCCTGACCCGCTACGCCGAGGAACAGCAGCCGGGTCTCCTGGCCCGCAGTACGGGCAAGGCGGTCCTCGTCTCCGGACTCACCACCGTCGCCGGTTTCGGCAGCCTCATGCTCGCAGATCATCAGGGCATCGCCAGCCTCGGCTTCGTCATGAGCGCAGGCGTCACCACCTGCATGGTGGCAGCCCTGACCGTCCTGCCGGCCCTCCTCGTCGTCCTGCACCAGGCACGACACCGCCCGCTCTGATCCGATCTCCCACGCACCGGGCCCAACACCACCCGCACATCCCTGAATTGGCGCACCGCCTGCTCTCCAATCCGGCAGAGCATGAAAACCGATCTTGCTGCCTCGAACCCCGGCGTCCCCCAATGGATGGGCCCCTGGCTGACGGCGTTCCTCTGCGCAGCCGTCTGCACAGGGTGCAGCTCTCTCGACCCCCAAACGGCGCACCTGCCCAGGTTCCACGAAAGTCATCGCGCCGACCTCGTCGTCCAGTTCTACAGCTGGGACCTGTTCCACGTCCTGCGTCCGGAGTACCGGGAGAACGGTTTTCTGGTGCCGGTCAGCCGCACCACCTTTACCCCGCATTTACAGCGCCTTCGCACCGGGCGCACCCTCGCCGTCGTGGTCGTGGGCGTGAACTATTCCCCCGAAGAACAAACCCGCCTCGTCCGCGAGTGGGAGGCCCTCCTCTCCGAAAACGGCTTCGAACGTTGTGTCTGCCTCCGGGGCAACGGTGCCCAGAAAATTGACGGACTGATCATCCTCAGCGACACGCACTTGACGCCACACAAGCCTTCGACCCACATGGTGTCGAAGGGTCCATGAAAGCCACCGGCCGCCGCGGCACTTCGCGACCGCCCTTGGAACGGATGCTCCGCATCCACCAAGAGGTACAGGCGGGCCGTTTCCCCAACGCCTCCACCCTGGCCCAACTCCTGGAGGTCAGCCCCAAAACCATCCAGCGGGACCTGGAATTCATGCGCGATCGGTTGGGCCTTCCCCTCGAATACCACCCCCGGCGCTTCGGTTACTACTACACCGAACCGGTCGAATCGTTCCCCAGCCTCCAGCTCACCGAGGGCGAACTGGTGGCCCTGGTACTCGCCGAAAAAGCCCTGCAACAATACCGCGGCACCCCCTTCGAGCGCCCCCTGCTCAGCGCCATCCACAAAATGGAACAAAGCCTCCCGGAAACCATCTCGGTCAACCTCGCCGGCGTGGCCAGGGCGTTCTCCTTTCGACAGCGAGCCGAACCGCGGCTGGACCTGGCCGTCTTCGATACACTCACCCGCGCCGTCACACACTGCGAGCAACTCGAAATCCTCTACCGCAAACCCGGTCAATCCCGGCCGGAACGTCGCCGCATCGACCCCTACCACCTCGCCAACATCAACGGCGAATGGTACCTCTTCGCCCACGACCACCTCCGCGGCTCCATCCGCACCTTCGTGCCCGCTCGCATGCTGGAGGTCAGGCCCACCGGCCAAACATTCCGGCCCCCAACCCGCTTCTCCCCGGATGACCTGCTCCGCGGAAGCTTCGGCGTCCGCTCCGGCAGCGGTCATTATCACGTCACCCTCCTGTTCCACCCACCCGCAGCCGATTACATCCGGGAGAAAAAGTGGCACCCGACCCAAACCCTCCGCGAACGGCGCAACGGCACCCTCGAACTGCACCTGCAACTGTCCGAACTGGAGGAAATCACCCGCTGGGTCCTGAGCTGGGGCGGTCAGGCCCGCGTCCTGCGGCCGCGGGAATTGATCGAAAGAGTCCAACAGGCCGCCACCCGCCTGGTGGAAGCCCACAAAACCTGATCTCCCGAGTGGCCCCGGGCCGCCACCGCCCTGCCCCGGCCGCCCGTTGCAGCCGTCGAGACGGCATCCTATCGTGGAGGCCATGCAAGCGGATGCCAGTAACCGTGCGTCAACTCCGGTCCAAACACCGGACACCCCCCGTTCAGCCCGGCAGTGCCAGGGCACACAGCGCCCGTTGCCACCCCACCCGGCACGGGTCCACACAGGGGCCGTGCTCGGTCTGTTGCTTGGCTGTGCCATGCCCGCCCTTGCCGGGCCCGACGAGCCCTGGAACCTCCAACCCACCCTCGCCGGCTGGCACGCTTCCCTGGCCATCAACCAACGCGGCCGTGACATGGGTGCCGGTGAGGCTTTCGCCTGGTGGCGCCTGCCCTGGACATGGACACGCCCCTCGGGCTGGGCAATCGAACCCCATCTGGCCGCCGGATTGGGCTGGCTGGGGGGCCGAGGAGAAACCGCAGGCACCTTCCGACTCGGCCCCGCATTCTCCGTTCGCCCTCCCGAGTCACCCTTCTGGATCGAACTCGGGATCAGCCCAACCTTGCTCACCCGCCACACCTTCGGCGGCCTCAACCTGGGCATCAATTTCCAGTTCACCAGCTACGCCGGCATGAACTGGGACGTCACACGCCACCTCGGCCTGGGTTACCGCTTCGAACACATGTCCAACGCCAGCCTCAGCTCCCACAATCCGGGCCTTAACAGCCACACCTTCACCATCTACTACCGATTCTGAACCGGGCTCACGCCCCCGGCCCGAGAGCCGTCAACCTGCAGGCACACCGGCTCGACCACGTGAAGCAACCTGCCGCGGACCGGTTGCGGTCCGCAGCCGCCTCACCCCCCGGAAGGCCCCACCCTCACGGCTCCCGCGGCGCCGTGATCAAAGGGAAATCGTCCGTGCGAAACGGCGATGCGGGCAAACCCTCCCGATTCCACAAGTTCACCACCGGACAATCCGCCCAGCCATACCGAACCGCCACCGGCCGCGGCACCTGCGGACTCCAAACCTCAACCTCCCGCCCCACAATCCGCGCCTCCGCCCACACCCACCTCCGATCCTCCCCGCAAATGGCAAACCCCTTCAATGGCCCGCCACGCGCCTCCAAACCGCTCCCCACATGATCAAACGATATAATCGCCTTCGAACCCTCAAACCGCACACTGCGATAGACCGGCCCCGACCAGGTGATCTTCTCCCCGTACGCAATCGCACGTGCAGCCAGGGCCAACCTCTCACCCACCGGCTTCTTCCACACCGGATGAATGTCGTTCGGATCCCCAACATCCGTGGTCACCACCACCCCCACCTTCGGCAACTGCCGCATGGCCAACATCTGCGCCTCCCGCAGCTCCGCCCACGCACTCTCACCGGGCTCATCCTTGATGGCCATAAACGGCGCCAACTGCACCGCCAGAAAGGGAAAATCACCCTGACCCCAGTCGTGCCGCCAGTTCCGGATCAGATCTTGAAACAAAGTGCGATATTGTTCCGCCCGGCCCGCGTTGGATTCCCCCTGATACCAGATCACCCCCTTGATCGCATACGGAATCAACGGCGCAATCATCCCATGATACAACTCCGACGGACGCCAGGGCGGCCAGGGCGCGTTCCGCTTGAACTCACGCCCCTCGCGCTGCGCCTCCTCCCGCGCCCGCCGCCACTCCTCCAGGCTCTCCTGATACCGCCGCCATTGCTCCGGAAACGGATCCAAAATCTCCCGTACATAGCGCGGCCGCATCTCCAGCGCTTCCCGGCTCATCCACGCCTCCGCCGGAGACCCACCCCAGTCCGATCGAATCAAACCAATCGGCACACCCCGTGCCTGGTGCAACGCCCGGCCGAAATAGTACGCCACTGCCGAAAACGTCCGGGCCCGCTCCGGTGAACAAACCTCCCATCGCGCATTCAGCCGTATCGTGGGCGCCTCCGCCTTCACATTGGGCACGTCCAAAAACCGGATCATCGCATTCGTGGCCGACGCAATGTCCGCCTCCGGCTGATGGCTCCGCTCGAGCGGCCATTCCATGTTCGACTGCCCGCTGCAAACCCACACCTCCCCCACCAACACGTTCGTGAACGTCACCACTCGCGTGGCCGACCGCACCTCCATCGTCCACGGTCCGCCCGCCTTCATCGGCCGCAACCGCACCTCCCACCGGCCGTTGTGCACCTCGGTGGTGGCCCGACGCGAACCCACCTGCACCGTGATTCTCTCCCCATCATCGCCCCAACCCCAAACCGGAACCGGTTGACCCTGTTGCAACACCATGTTGTCGCTGAACACGGGCGCAACCTGGAAATCCGCCCGCAATACCACGGCAGGCCACAACCCCGCACAGCCCACCAAACTCCACAGAAGACTCCGTCGCGCAGTCATGACCGCTAATCCATCCCGCCCCACCTCAAGTGTCAACCGAAAACCCGCATCCTCCCAAGCCGTTCCAACGGCGATCCCAAAAAACCGCCGTCGGCGCTGCGTGCCAAAACGGCTTCGCAAAACGGTTACCGCACGGCATCTCGTCTCCACCCATGGCAGCCGACCGCACACGGACGCCAAATCGACAGCAATCCAGCCCCGGCCGGGGCACACTCGATCCATCGCAGAACCCGCCAAACCCCGCCTCCCGGGGCATCCGTTCCAAGCGAGCCCTCAACCAGCCATGGTTCATTCCCACGTCCGTCCGCACGGTGTCGAGCGCACTGGTAACCCGCACTTCACCACCCCGGCATGGTCGACTGTCCTCACGTTGTTGCTGTTCGCCAGTGTTCTGGCCCTCCAGCCCCCTCGTGTAACCCTCCCGGGGGCTCGACCGCTCCTGCGCACCGCCAGAACCCGCTTCCCCCCGGCCTGTCGAGCTTCCCAGGCGCCGTCCAACGTGGCAGCGCCCTGGGAGAGGCACTGTCCTCCGTGCCCGCCCATGCTGCAGCTCAGGCCGCCACGGAGAGTCGCCGTCCCCGGCGACTGAAAATATTGGGCCGGCAAACGCCCACCGGGAGGGGCGCAGTCCTCTGCGCCCGATATTCATGCGGACAGCGGGGACGCCGTCCCTCCCATGCGACCTTGTGGGAGGGGCACAGTCCTCTGTGCCCGCATCTTTTTACGGACCGTGGGGACACGGTCCGCACCTTATCTGCGCCGCCGCACCCACGGCAGGACCGTCACCGTCCTTGCCCACCCCATGGCGTTCTGACCGCTCTTCGGCTGAAAACCAACCGCGCCCCCGGTGCTTCCCTGCACGCCCCACGGCTCCATGCATCGCAAGCCCCCTGCACGTACTCCCTGTGCCCCCGCGTCCCTCGGGTTCAGCAGAGAACCGAGCCCGCTGAACACACGGCGCCCGCACCAGTTCTTGGGCCCTTCCTACCGTTGAGGTCCAGGATCGTGATGCACTCCAGTCACGCGTGAGGCTGGCCGCCCAAACTTCACTCCTACATCATTCGGTGCGAATGCCCACGCTAGTTTCCCCATAGCCGGTGCCTATGGCCCGTCTGTTCACACCCTGCTCAAGAATCTCCCAACAACTCGTTAGCTCTCGGTAACCCTTGCCGCATACAGCCGTCCATCTCTAAAGCGAAGCTCCAATAACCATGTCTCAACGTTAATAAGCGTACCAGGAAAGAAGATGCTTCGGGAGGGATAATCCCTTCGCCATCCCAGCTCATACCACACCAGTGTATCCTCCCCTAAAAGCTGGACCAAATGCGGAGGCCCCAGCAGACTCTCGACCTCTTCACGGCTCAACCCAAGGGGCAACCATCTCTCGAGCAGGTCGTCAACCATTTCATATCGCTGCCCGAAATACGACGGCGCACGCCACTTTTCGGGATCACACTTCAGCCTGCCTTTGGGTCGATAGAATTCCTCCAGCTTTACAATGCCTACAATCTCTGGCGTGAAAAGCCAATTCATACAGTACAGAACCGCAAGCGCCCCAATTCCGATCCATAACCACCGACGTTTCATTGCACCAGCGTCCATCATTCATCAGGGCTCGGAACAATCTGACCGTTTCGTATCTCGTAGAGCAGGCCCTTCCGTAGCGCATCCAGACAAGCGTCAGTGCAGCTTTTGCCACACTCAAGTCCATATCCGATGCCAATCCCAACCTCGTTATTCAGTCCGTCCATTTGGGAGCCAGGAGATCTGCTCGTTTCCCTGGCCTGGAGCCGTTCCAAAGCGCCGTCAGGTCCGAGGCAGGGGTACCAATTTCTGGCCAGATTGCACGCTGCAATGCAGTGCCTTAGCGCGTCAGCATCGCCTCCCTCAGCAGCGTTTGGTCCGCGGTGAGTGGTGTCGTCCGGGGCTACCCGATCGGCTTCCTGTTCGCCGTCGAACAGTGCTAACAGCACCCGAAGCCAACACCCGAGAACATCCGTGCAGTAACCGATGCCAACACCGATGGCAACGGCAGCGCCGCCCACGATGCTACACACGATCACTAGAACAATCCCACGCCCGTCAGCGTCGTTAAGATTCATCACGCTATTCCTAAGCGCGCAATACAAGTTGTGCTCCTCGCTAAGCTTCAGCCGGAAGTGCCCCTTGTGCGTAAGGATACGGTGTCCCGGTTCATTGATTGGATCCCTGCTCCACCACCTTCCCAGGGCGGGACTGTAGGCCCGGTATTCGTACAGCACCAGGCCCGTCCCGTCCTCCGTCCGCTTCGTGCTGAACCGGATGAAATTGTTTACCGCCATTGGACTGATAACGCAGACGGCCTTCCTTCAGCCGCCGTCCATGAGCCGAAGCTGCTGCCTGTGTCCCCCGAGAGATCATAACCATGTGGTAGTCAGGTCTCCACTGATCCATGCAGAGTGCGGTCCTCCCGTTTGCCGAGCGACACCCTGAGACGCTATGCCACGAATGGGGTAGAACGGAAACTTGGTATTAATGCCGTACGCCCACGATATTCACTACGACCCCGTAGACCACGGTCAGCCATAACGGAAGTGCATAAAAGCACATCCTGAGGAGAGAACTGCTTGAGAGCCTGAGCTTTGTGAAAAAAGCATAACACAACACGTCGGCCGCAACAAACATCAGCGCCAGATTTCGAGCAACCCACCCGATTTCGGTCGCCATTAGGAACAATGCAAGGGCTAGAGCCTGCACTGCAATCCCGATGGCTAGCACTTCACGTCGAGCTGCCCGCGTTACTCGCATAGGATTTACTCTCCGCCCAGTAGCGCATTCTCACAGGCCTCCATGGCCGACTTGGCACAGTCTTCCCCACCAATTACCGGACAATAGTGATCCCCAACCTCGTGGATCAGAATCGATGCAATTTCTACTTCTGACAAACCACCAACATTATCCTCACAAACACCAATCCTGCGCGTCGCCGCATATGCCCACGCAGTCCCACCCAAAAGGCATACCAGTTTACATTTCCCATACCAACGCACTGCGTAGTCTTCACCCCTTGCCCGACGGTCAATGAACCACTGCTTGCATTTACCCTTCTTCATGGCGCCGTTAGCATGCGCAAGTGCGTTTCACACAACATCCTTGCAGTCGCCCCGCATCACAAGGTGAGGCGGATTAGGATGGTGCTCCACTGCTAAACCCGGTCCTGGAACCGGAGGAGATCCGGGAGAAGGCCAGGGCCATCCCGGCGGCGTGATCTGCATTCCCAAATAACCGCTGGCTCTAATGAGTTTATTCGCGCAGAAAGCAATCAGGTTCGCTGCACCATGCTCCTCAATCGCATCCCAGCTCAACCACCTTCCCAGGGCGGGACTGTAGGCGCGGTATTCGTACAGCACCAGGCCCGTCGCGTCCCCCGTCCGCTTCGTGCTGAACCGGAACGGATTCGAACCCGCCGCAGCGCCCGTCAGCCGCAAAGGCTCCCCAAACGGGCCATACTCGTACCGCGCAGTCTCGGTACCGGTGCCACCGGACACCGGGTTCCAGACGTTCCCGTTACCGTCGTAATCCAGAAAACCCGTCGATACTCATCGCCTATGCATCGCCATTAAAAGAGCCCCCCACACAAGCACTACCACGCCCCGTCTCTTTCAAGCCCAAGCCGCATGTCACCGTCACACGTCGACTGCTTCGCCCCACAAGCACAGCCACACGTCGTCGACAGTTCCTGTCGCTAAGGTTCGTTAAGTTGCGCAAACACAAACCTTCTCGTCCCGCCCACCAACCGCGTCCCCACCCTCGCAGCAAAGCCGCTGAGATTCTTCATGTTTCTTGGCAGCTGGCACAATTCCTGCTGTTGCTTCGATGGCTAATCGTCAACTGTATCCGTCCCATCCCTTCAGCAATCGCTCACCGCCGCTCGCGTCCATCTCGGTGTCGGGAGCGGACTCTCCGCCCGTGCCCTAACCAATGCCCACACCGCCGTGCCGAGGCTGCGTGGACCCTAGGGCTTCACATTATTAGCTCAATATGCCCACTCCGAACGCCAGCGCAAGTCCAGAACTACATGCTATTGCCGACCGCGCCGGTGCTAAAGCCACGGGGCCATGCCCCACCTGCGCGCTCCCACCGGACAGAGCGTAAAACACTATCATCGCCCTATCCCAAGCGCCAACGGGCTTTTCGTCCTCTTCAGCGTTCGACCCACCACGATCCAGGATGTGTGTCTTTCTTCCCAGCCGACCTGCCCGGACCTGGCTGTCTGCGGTCGGTACGAGACGCAACGGTAAAGCCGTCACCTTACTGTTTATCCTGATTAGCTGATAGGCCTCATGGTACATCAACGTATCCAGCGGTGCCTTCGCCGTCCTTCGTCAAGTATACTACAGAATATCTTCCCGGCTTTAGAGAATCTAGTGGATAGAACACGGGCCATTGATTGTTGACGGTCACTCTAGAGAAGGGACTCCAGCGCACGATGCAGCGACTCACGACAATCCTTTGAGCGTCGTCATCGACTTCTACATTGATGGATTGAACCTGTCCAAGTGCGTTCATTGGCTCGCCTTCAATCTTGACGTAACTCTGGCCGTCGAAGGCTACCTTTTTCACCGTGAGCGTTCCCGGAGGGACTGGCCAAGGTTGAGGTGCTGCCAACCACAAGATTACGACCGACACCACGACAAGCAATGCTAGCGCACCCACTAAAAGGGCTATCGTGACCTTCATTGTTCCTTCCTCAGTTGGTTGCCTCACCACAACAATGTTCGCTCTTCTTACCGGCGTTTGCCTTGTTGATGCTGTCTTCAAAAACGCTCGGGTGACCACACCTGCCCGATCCGGAAAGACTCGCCTTCCTTAGGCTTTCACTCTAAACCCGTTCCCACTCGCTCCACGCCAGTGTGGCGCAGTTGTTCTTGTTGACCTTGTATCCTTCATTAATCGTGGGCTCGTACTCCTCGACCTGAATGTAGCGCAAGGCTTTATGGCTACGATTCTTCTCCATGTCCACAAAGGACGCGGCTCTTCTTAGCCGCCGATCCGCCATAACCCTTCTTCGAGCGCCAGACCTGAATCTCTTGGCCACCTCCAAGAACACTCCGACCAGTTCTCACGCTGTGGTGGGCGCCCCACGGAGCGGTTCGTTCGCGGTGCGGGGGAATTGGTGCAGGCCAAGATCTGCAGCATTTCCTCGACGGAAATGAATCGCGCATCCTTGAAGTAGCCCCATTTTCGATGGTAGTTTCCGGCATCCCCGCGGTCGGCCACCCAGTCAACAAGACGACCGCCGGGATCAAAGATGTAGGATGATGAGCCGGAGGGAAGCATGATGAACCCTCCCATCTGGCCCCACACCTCAAAGTAGTTTGTGCCTTCAAAGAGAAATGTCCGCACCTTTACGGGCGGTGGCATTTCCCGGAGAAAGTCGTTAAAGGTCCGGACACTTGCTGGCGGCCTGAGCTTGCTCGCCTCGCGCGCCGACAGCGCTCCCCATAGAACAAGAAGTGCAAGTAGGCCACAGATCCCAAGCAGGATTCGCACTGTCATACGGGCAATCATACTCCGGAATTACCATCTCAGTCGTGCCCGTTGGCATGGTACCCGACCTTCTCGCGACAGCAGGGCTCGCAGCTTCTCCGGCACAGCGCTCCAATCCAACCGGGCAGCGGGCCCAGGTAGGATTCCCACCCGATGCACTGTTGGTTCGCAATCCAATCATCGAGGCTATCGAGCCACAAACCGTGCCCGGTCTCATCTTCACCTCCAAATATTTCCTGCCATGCCCTCCTGAAGGCATCCAGCCCTTCCTTTCCTAATCCTGCAAGTTGTGCCAGTATACCTCCACACACCTTAGAAATCCGACAGGATGTCCAGCAATGTAAGAAGGAATCCCCTGCAGGATCAGCAGATCCATCTCCAAAGCGAGCGTGGGCTACCTCGTATTGGCTTCTGATACACAACGCCGCAGCTATCGACACCCCGCCGACCACGAGCACTGGGACAATTGAGCGCCCGTCAGCGTCGTAAAGATTCATCACGCTATTCTTGAGCGCGCAATACAAGTTGTGCTCCTCGCTAAGCTTCAGCCGGAAGTGCCCCTTGTGTGTAAGGATACGGTGTCCCGGTTCATTGATTGGATCCCGGCTCAACCACCTTCCGAGGGCGGGACTGTAGGCACGGTATTCGTACAGCACCAGGCCCGTGCCGTCCTCCGTACGCTTCGTTCTGAACCGAAACGGATTCAACCCCGCCACAGCGCCCGTCAGCCGCAAAGGCTCCCCAAACGGGCCATACTCGTACCGGGCAGTTTCGGTACCGGTGCTCGCCGAGACCAGGGTCCACACGTTCCCGTTGCCGTCGTAGGTCACAAAGTGCACCCCCGCACCAGGTCCACCGCTCAACCGCACCCACAACAACCCGCCCACTCCACCCGCTCCGTCCAGGCTTTCCGAAAGATCCAATCCCCACACGTACGACCGCACCACCGCACCGTTCGTCCCGTTCAGCTCCACAATGTGACGACCAAACAGCCCCGGATCACTCACCAGCTTCAGATCCTCCACCACCTGCCACGTGCTGTTGGTCCAGACGTACCGCACCTGCC
>NZ_JAAKYA010000052.1 GCF_011044775.1 Limisphaera ngatamarikiensis
GCCGACCGCCCCTGGCGGCCAGGGCGGAGCATGCCCGCATCTGGGAAAAAGACCACCCTGGCACGGCCCTGCAGCCCTTCCGGAGCCCGGACGACCCCTCCCCGATGAGCCCCGGAGCCCTCCCAGATCTCGTTTAGAGACTCCTCCGATTCGAAAACACCCTTTGGCACCCCGCCCCAACGGCTGGCTAAGGATTCAGGGGCGCCCGTCAACATGGGCAAAAGGGATTGTCCGTTGCAGGGCTTCCCGGCAACTTGGGCGGCTGTTATGGACGTGTTGAATCTCGGCATGGTGGGAGGCGGAACGGTGGGCAGCGGGGTGTTTCACGCCCTGCAACAAAATGGAGAGGTCCTGGCCCGCCGCATCGGTGTCCGCATTCAAGTCCGGAAAGTGGCCGTCAAAGCCGTGGACGAACCGCGGCCGTACCCGATCCCGCACCGGTTCCTCACCACGGACTGGCGGGCCGTGGTCGAGGACCCGGAAGTGCACCTGGTCACGGAGCTGGTGGGCGGCACAACCGTGGCGCGGACCATCGTCCTGACGGCCCTTCGTCTGGGCAAACCGGTCATCACGGCCAACAAAGCCCTGCTGTCCGCGCACGGCCCGGAGTTGTTCCGAGAGGCGGAACGGCACGGCACCAACCTCTACTACGAGGCCAGCGTCTGCGGCGGCATCCCCATCATCAAGGCCCTTCGAGAGGGATTCGTGGGCAACCGCATCCGGGCCCTCTACGGCATCGTCAATGGCACGTGCAACTACATCCTCACCCGCATGGCGCGGGATCGGGCCGATTTCCCGACCGTGTTGGCCGAAGCCCAGCGCCAGGGCTACGCCGAAACGCCCCCGGACCTCGACATTGACGGCCACGATGCCCAGCACAAGACCGGCATCCTCGCCTCCCTGGCCCACGGCACATGGATCCCCGCCTCCAGGATCAACGTGGAAGGCATCCGTTCGGTCACACCGCTGGACCTCGAATTTGCCGCCCAGTTGGGTTACACGATCAAGCTGCTCGGCATCGTGAAACAGTTGAACGCTCCGGAGTCAGACGAGGACCCAACAGAGGTGCAAGTCTCCGTTTATCCGGCGTTGATCCCGTCGGCACACGTGCTGGCGGGCGTGCAAGGAGTGTTCAACGCGGTGTTCGTCCGGGGTGACGTGGTGGGCGACACCCTCTTTTACGGCCAGGGCGCCGGCAAGGACGCCACGGCCAGCGCCGTGCTCAGTGATCTTGCGGACGCCGCATTGGACGTTCGCCTCGGCACACGCCGGCGGCGACCTGCCTTCGTGGAAGTACCCGGCAGAATCCGCGTGGTCCCCATGGACGAGATCGTCACCCGATCCTTCGTACGGCTGAGCGTGGTGGACCGGCCCGGTGTCCTGGCCCGCATCGCGGCCGTGTTTGGTCAGGCAAAAATCGGCATTGCCTCGGTGATCCAACCGGAGGGCCATACCGGCGAAGTGGTCCCGCTGATTCTGATGCTGCATGAGGCGCCGGATGGAGCCGTGCGCAAGGCGCTGGCCCGCATCGGCCGGTTGCCGGTGGTCAAGGCGCCCCCGGTCCGGTTCCGCGTGGAATCCCTGAGCTGAACGATCTCCCGACCGCAATGATTCGCTACCACAGCACCAATCGAGCCTCTCCGCCGGTGGACTTGCGGGAGGCCCTGCTGCGTGGACAGGCACCCGATCGGGGCCTCTACCTGCCCGAACGCTTTCCGGTCGTGGACCACCAGGTCCGCCGCCACTTCACCAGCCTGCCCTACGCCGCCATCGCCGCCGAGGTGCTGGCACCCTACACCGAGGGGCTCCTGACCCGGGATGAATTGGAAACCCTCTGCCGACAGGCTTACGACTTTCCCGTGCCCCTGGAACCCGTCCAGGGCATGAACCGCGTCTGGATCCTCCGGCTGGACCGGGGTCCCACGGCCTCCTTCAAAGACTTCGCCGCCCGATGGATGGCGCGCGTGCTGGCCCGCCTGGTCGCTCAGGACGGTCGCCCTTTGACCATCCTGACCGCCACCAGCGGCGACACCGGATCCGCCGTCGCCAGCGCATTTCATCGGGTGCCCGGCATCCGGGTGGTGGTGCTGTTCCCGCGCCATGAGGTCAGCAACCGCCAGCGCCGGCAAATGACCACCCTGGGCGACAACATCCGGTGCGTGGCCCTCGAGGGGAAGTTTGACGATTGTCAGGCGCTTGTGAAACAGGCTTTCGCCGACCCGGCCCTGGCCGGGCTGAACCTCTCCTCGGCCAATTCCATCAACATCGGGCGGTTGTTGCCCCAGACCGTGTACTACTTCTACGCAGCGTCGCGGGTGGCCGACCCGGACGAACCGGTGGACGTGGTCGTTCCCAGCGGCAATTTCGGTAACATGATGGGCGCGGTCATCGCCCGTCGCATGGGATTGCCGGTCCGAAGGCTCATCGTTCCCGTCAACGCCAATGACGAGTTCCCGCGCTACCTCGCCACCGGTCGCTATGAAAAGGTCGTACCCTCCCGTGCCTGCCTCTCCAATGCCATGAACGTGGGGCACCCGAGCAACCTGGCGCGGCTGGTGGCAGTCTACGGAGGCTGGATGGACGAATCCGGGCGCATTCGGGAGCAACCCGACCTCGACGCCATGCGCCGGGACCTGTTCAGTGTTTCGGTGTCCGATGAGGAGACCCGGACCGCCATCCGCGAAGCCTGGGAACGCCACCAGCTCCTGCTCGAACCCCACGGCGCCGTAGCCTGGCGCGGTTACCAACACTACCTGCACACCACGCAGCCGCCCGCCGCCCCCGCCGTGCTCTTGGAAACGGCGCACCCGGCCAAGTTCCCGGAGGAAATCGAACGCCTGCTCGGGTTCCAGCCGGAAGAACCCGACAGCTTGAAAGCACTGGATCACCTGCCCGAGTCCTACGATTCGCTCGAGCCGCGATACGACCTGTTCCGCGATTACCTCCTGGCCCTGCCACGGCCATGAACCAGGTTGACCCGTCCCGCTCCACCGCACGCCGCCGGATTCCGGCGGGTTCGTCCGCCGAATCGAAGTGGCGCCGGCACTTCTGGCTCCGCCTGGTGGTGCCATTGACAAAGCGGTTTGCCACCCCGTTCCACCTGTTCTCGCTGCTACCCTTTCAGGCCCGGTGCGAGGCGGCAGACCGGGCCCTGACCGGCCTGCCGGTCCGACATTGGTGGTCCGCCAAAACGCTCCCACTGCCGACTCTCTGGCAATGGTGGCGCGACCAGGGCCGTCCCATCGAGGTGGTCAGCGAGTTCGAACTGCAAGCCGCACTTGCCGCGGGGTTCCCACCCGATTCCATCCTCGTCAACGGCCCGGCCAAACACCACTGGCTCGACTCGTTCCCCCACTCCGGACTGAACGTCAACTTTGACTCCCTCCATGAAGTGGCCGCATTGGTCCGGCGGGCCCGGCAACAACGCTGGCGGGTGGGCCTTCGCCTGACACCAACGGTCATGGCCCGGTCGAACGCCCGGGACCGACCCGGCCAGTTTGGGATGACCGTGCCCGAGCTGAAAACAGCCCTTCAAAGGCTCCGACGGGCAGGACTTGAACCCGAAATCCTCCATTTCCATCTCGGCACCCAGATTGAGTCGGCCAACCTCTACGCTGCCGCCCTGACCGGGGCAGCCGCCGTTTGCCGGCAGCTGCAATGGTTCCCGCGGTTTGTGGACTGTGGCGGCGGTTGGCCAACGGATCATGTGAAAGACCTCACCGGCCGGCACGTCGCGCATCGTTTTTCTCTCACCGAATTTGCCCGCATCCTCCAGCGTGCCCGCGCAGAGTTTCCCGCCCTGAAGGAATACTGGCTGGAGAACGGCCGGTGGTTCTGCGCCCCTGCCGGAGCGCTGGTGGTCCGGGTACTGGATGTCAAACCGCGCGGCCGCATTCGTTACGTGATTTGTGACGGTGGCCGGACTCTTCATGCCATGATCAGCGCCTGGGAAACCCATACCGTCCTGAGCCATCCCGCCCGGCGGGGTCGGGCCGTCTCAACCGTGATCACCGGCCCCACCTGCATGACTTTCGATGTCCTGGCCGAAAGCCCTCTGCCGGAGAACATCCGCCCTGGCGATTTCCTGGTCTGGCTCGACGCCGGCGCCTACAACCTGTCCTGGGAGACCCGATTCTCCCACGGGTTTGCCCCCGTGCTGTGGCACGACGGCCGCACCGTCCGCGAGATTCGCCCGGCGGAAACCTTCGACGCCTGGTGGGGACGATGGCGCGCGTAAGTCCGCGGGGCACCCGTCCCGGGTGGAGCCGGCGACACTGCCCGGTTTCCGCAATGACCGGGCAAACGCCTCGCGATAGGGCCGGCGCGGCAAACCGGCGCTCAAATCCGTTCCATAACGCCGGCGTGCTGGTCGGCCCACCATGCCGAAGCTGCGGTGTTCCTAAAGCGGGCCGCTACCTTCCACCCCGGCGAAACCAGACGTCAGACAACCTGTCCCACCCCGTCGCTCGGAGTTTCAACCCTCGAACTGGAACGACAAATAAACCGCCACACCCTCGCCCCGGGCGTAGTCAAGCACCTCAGGGGCGCTGATCATGTGCGCCACCATCACGGGAAAAACGCGACCCAAAACCGGCTCCAACCGTTTCACCCGCCGGCGCAAAAAACGGTCCACGTCATTGCAGGACAACTGTGCCTTGCACTCCCCAACCACCCAGATCGGCTGACCGCCACGCTCCGCCCGACCCAGAATGTTGACCTCCAACGCGGAGCCCTCCACGTCGGTAAGGAAACCCCGACGCAGTCTTTCCACCAGCCGCACACCGTGCTCGCGCTCCAACAGTGGGGGCAGCGCCTGATACGCCCTGTTTTCCAAGGTGTATCCCAGGGTCATGGCAAGGCCCCCCAACTGGCGGTTGGTCTCGTCCAATCGGGCTTCCGTGTGCCTTTGCGCCTCAGCCAACTCCTCCAACCGCACTTCTGTGCTTTTCTGCGCCTCGGCCAACTCCTCCAACCGCACCTCAGTTCGCTTCTGCGCTTCGGCCAACTCTTCCAACCGCACTTCCGTGCGTTTCTGCGCCTCCGCCAACTCTTCCAACCGCACCTCTGTCCGTTTCTGTGCCTCGGCCAGTTCTCCCAACCGCACTTCCGTGCGTTTCTGTGCGTCGGCCAGCTCTTCCAACCGCACCTCAGTTCGCTTCTGCGCTTCAGCCAACTCCTCCAACCGCACTTCTGTGCGTTTTTGTGCCTCGGCCAGTTCTCCCAACCGCATCTCCGTTCGCCTTTGGGCCTCGGCAAGTTCTTCCACGCGTGTCTCGGTGCGTTTTTGTGCTTCCGCCAGTTCGTCGACGCGCAAGGCCAGGGTTTCGAGCCGCGCTTCCGTGCGCTTTTGCGCCTCGGCCAACTCACCCACACGCACCGTGAGTTCCTCCAAACGAGCCTCCGTCCGCTTCTGTGCCCCGGCCAACTCTTCCAACCGCACCTCAGTTCGCTTCTGCGCCTCGGCCAGCTCCCGGAATCGAGCCGCCGTTTCTCTCCGCGCCTCAGCCAGCTCTCGGAACCGAGCCTCCGTTTGTCTCTGTGCTTCGGCCAGCTCCCGGAACAAAGCCTCTGTTTGTCTCTGTGCCCCGGCCAGTTCTTCGAACCGCGCGTCCGTCCGTTTCTGCGCTTCCACCACCTCCCGCACAAGAGCCTCGGTGCGGTTCTGGGCCACGCCAAGCTCAGCCAATTGTTGGTCCACCTGCTGGAACAGCCGTTCGGTGCGGACCTGTTCCTCGGCCAGTTGCTGCAAAGTCCGCTGCACGGGGTCGAGGGCCTCCCGCACGCTGGTGCGCACGTGCTCTTGGATGAGAGCATCCAGCACCATCGCCACCTTTTGGGATGCCTCCGGCCCCAACGAACTCTTCAGCTCCTCATATGCCTCCCAAACGTTCATGGCGCCCATACCAGTCTGCCCGGAACGTCTCAACCTGTCAAAAAGCCGCCGCTTCGGGCCCCCGTCCTCGACGCCAGAACATCACCACCCCCGGAACACAACCCGGCATCGCAGCGGGCCCATTCGACCCGCCATGGCAACTTCAACCGGATAAACGACCGGGCACACGGGTCGTGGAACCAGACCCGAACGTGCCACCCCGGTCCCCGAATCCCTGACACTCCGCGTCAGTCACGGAGATCCCACCGCCCGACCGCGCAGTAATCCTACACCCCGTTGGGACCCAACCGACGAACCGCATCCTCCCAGATCCGGGCGATCTCCTGATACAGCGCCTTGAGCCGGGCGCGGTCGGCATCGCGCGCTTCCCGTCGCTGCGCCTCGAATCGCAGCGGTTCACCAAACACAACCCGGACCGGCCGCGGCCGCGGCCAACGGTGATGCCGGCTCATCGCCTCGTAGGTCCCAAAGATCCGGATCGGCACCACCGGAGCCTCGCTCCGTACCACCAACAGCCCCAGCCCCACCTGCGCCGGACGCAGACCGCCGTCCGGACTCCGCGTCCCCTCCGGAAACAACAACACCGCCTCGCCGGCGTGCAAATGCTCCAACAACGTCCGCAGCCCGGCCGGCGCAGCAGCGTCCCGATCCACCGGAATGCACCGATACTGACGCAGCAACCACCCCAGGGGAGGAAACCGAAACAGGCTCCGCCGGGCCAGATAAGACACCGGCCGGGTTAACGCCGCCCCCACCAGGGGCGGGTCCAGGTAACTCGCATGATTGGGCGCCAGGATCACACCGCCCTCCGCCGGCACCCGATCTGCATGGTCCACCTGCCATCGGAAATACACACGAAACACCAGCCGGCAAAACCGCCAGCTGACCCGGTAGATCGGTTCCATCCGGCTCACGCCGCTCATGCCGAGGTGGATTCGCCGGCCCCACGGGACGCCAACCGTTGCCGGATGTCCTCCAGGATGAGGGCACTGGTCTGCTCCGGGGTCATCCCGGAGGTGTTGATCACCCGGGCACCCAGGGGAACCATGAGCGGCGCCACCTTGCGCTGACTGTCCCGTTGATCCCGGGCGGCCAGGTCCTCCTGCACGCCCTCGGCGGCTCGACGCCGATGCCGCTCCTCCAGGCTCGCGTCCAGGTAATACTTGAACTCGGTCTCCGGAAACACGTTGGTGCCGATGTCGCGCCCTTCCATGACCAGGTTGCCGAACCGGATGCACTCGCGTTGCTTGCGTTTCATCCAGCGCCGCACCGCCGGCACCGCCGCCACATACGGCACCGCCGCACTCACCTCCGCCGTTCGAATCTCCCGCTCGGGATAATACCCGTCCACCAACAGCCGCACCTGCCCGTCCACGCAGCGCAGTTCGGTCTTCCACCGGCGGCACACGCGCGCCACCGCCTCGGGATCCTTCACATCCACACCGAGCTTCAAACAGTACCAGGCCAGCGTCCGGTACATCGCGCCGGTGTCCACATACACATACCCCAGCGCCCGCGCCACCAACCTGGCATTGGTGCTCTTGCCGCTGGCGCTGGTCCCGTCAATGGCAATGACAATGGGCGATTCCAAGGTTCCCGTTCCCCGGGCGGCCGACCGGCAAGAGGTCCCGCCCATTCACTCGTCAGCCCCGCCAACCATTAACTGCTCCGGGGCAAGAACCGCACCGGTTCGGGCGTCACGAATCCGCACGCCCAGGCCCTCCGGAGGCGGCGCAGCCAGTTTCCCGAAAAAATTCGGAAATGTCTTGGCCACGCAGGCCGGATTGTGAATCCGGATCCCGGGCACTTTCAATCCCAGAATGGCAAAGCACATCGCCATGCGATGGTCCTGGTAGGTCCGGATCTCCGCACCGTGCAGGGCCGAGGGCCACACCGTCAGTGTGTCTCCCACCTCCTCCACCCGCGCCCCGCAACGCGTCAGCTCCGTGCGCAGGGCCGCCACCCGCTCGCATTCCTGCAACCGCAACCGCCCCAGATCGGTGAACCGGCACACCACCCCGCACAACGGCGCCAGCACCACGGCCGTCATGATCGCATCCCCCAGGTCGCGCGCCCGCGAAATCTCCAGTTCCATCCACCGCGAATGATCCCGACCGGCGTGCCCGGCGGCCAACATCATCTGCCAGACCCCGGGAAACCGCGCGTCCACCTGCATCTCCGGCGACGGCCAGCGCCGTACCTGCACCGGCCAACGCGACGGATCCAACACGGCCGGGTCCCCATCCAGCATCGGCCAGATCCATGCCGGATCGTTGGCCGCCCAAAAATAACTCCCGCTGGACGCGTCCGGCTCAATCTCAAACTCGCCTCCCCCGGCAGGAAACCGCTCCCGCAACCTGAGCGTCATCGCCACATAGGGCGATTCCTCCGGGTCCTCGCCACATACGTGTACCGACCATCCCCCCGCCGCCGCACATAGCAACAGGGCCGACGCAAACTGCGAGCTCTCCCCTATGCCCACCGCACATTCACCCCCCCGCGGCCCGCCCCCCTCGATCAACGCAGGCAGCCGGTCGTTCGGCGTCTCCACCCGGTAACCCAACTGCCGCAACGCCGCAAACAACGCCCCCTGTGGCCGCTCGTGCATCCGGGGCGTCCCATGCAGCCGATACCAGCCCCGACCCAGCGCAACCAGCGCCGCCAAAAACCGCGCCGCCGTCCCCGCATTGCCCACGTACAACTCCAACGGAGCCGACCTGCTTCCGCCCGCCGGCACCCGCCCCCCACAGCCCCGAACCCGAATCGTCCGATTCGCCTGCTCGCCCGGATCCGGCTCCACCCGGAGCTCCAGCCCCAACCGCCGCAGCGCCTCCACCATTACCTGGGTGTCCTCGCTCCACAGCGCACCCCGCAACACAAACTCGCCCGACCCCAGCGCAGCCAGCACCAACGCCCGGTTCGTCAAGCTCTTCGATCCGGGCACGGTCACCCGCGCCACCACCGGCCCGCTCAACGGCTCGATCTCAATGATTTCCGGTAATGCCATGAAAATCCGCACCCATTCCTCCAGGCGGCGCACCGGCCGACACAAAACCGGGTTCATCACCCGCAGCCATCACCCGCCCCGCACACGCCACCTCACTCCGGAGACGACAGGGCACCGCGCCCCCGGCACCACGCATCCCGCCGCTCTTTGGCTACTTGGAAGAACTTGTATAACGCGTTCCCGTCCCCGGCGGCGAGCCACCGACGCACCGCCTCCAATTCCCGCACCAACTCGCACAAAGCACGGTCCAGGTGCCGGCGGTTGGCCAGCGCAATGTCCCGCCACATCTCCGGAGAACCGGATGCCACCCGCGTCGTGTCCCGAAACCCCGAAGCGCAAAGTTCCCGCTGCTCCTTCCTCCGCCCCGACGCCAGCACCAGGGCCGCCAGCGCAGCCGCCACCACATGCGGCAGGTGACTCGACCGGCTCACCAATTGGTCGTGCCGGTCCGGAGACATCTCCAACACCCGCGCCCCCAACGCCGCCCACAACCGCCGCGCCTCCCTCAACGCACGTCCGCTCGTGCGCGCCGTGGGTGTCAACACCGTCACCGCACCCTCAAACAGATCCGGATGCGCCGCCCCCACGCCCGTCCTCTCATTGCCCGCCATGGGATGACTCCCGATGAACTCCGCCCCGGCACGGCGGATCAGCGGTTCAAGTTCCTTCACCACCGGCCCCTTCACACTCCCCACATCCGTCACCACCGCACCCCGTTTCAACGCCCCCCGCATCGCCAGTGCCAGGGGGAGCATCTGCCCCAGCGGCGTACACAACACCACCAAATCCGCCCCCGCCACCGCCTCGCCAAGATCCAGCGTCGCCTCGTCCACCGCCCCCGCCCGGCAACATTCCCCCACTGCCTGACGCCGCCGCACATAACCCACCACCCGACGGGCCAACCCTTTGCGCCGAAGCGCCATCCCCAGCGACCCGCCCAACAACCCTACACCAATTACGCTCACCTTGTCCCAGTGCACGACTGCAGCTTAGGCAACGGCCGGGCGCGACCCAAGCAAAACGCGGTCCCCCACAAAGACCCCGTTGACGTCCGGACCCGACTTCGCTAGATTTTCCGCGCACTGAGGTTCCAGAGTAGCTCAATGGTAGAGCAGCCGGCTGTTAACCGGCGGGTTACAGGTTCGAGTCCTGTCTCTGGAGCCAATTTTATTGCCCCAATCCCTCATACCCCCTGCCCGCCAACCTCGCCGGTACGTTCTCAAGCCTGACCAGCCTTTGAAAAAGGGCGCATTCCCTCGCGCGAACCGCCCCTTCCACGCCGACCGCTCCCCGGCACCTAAACCAGACGCAAACGGCCTCAATGCCAGCTCGTCCGGCACCGCCCGCCGCTTTCACGTTCGCCCTTGACGTGCCGCGCTACCGCTCCCCGGGCGGGCCCATACAGGCCCTTGCCCCGGCGCCCATAAAAAAACAAGGCCGCTTTCCCATGCCGGGAAAGCGGCCCGCTCACCCAGAAAAACACCCTAAAAACCGGGTCCGGACCTCAACCGCCCGAAGGTCCTTCTCTGTGATACCTCAAACAAACGGCCACGGAAGACCGTGCCGCACCCACGATGGTCGCCTGGGAGTGACCGCGTCCCCGCGGTCTGCAAGAATAGCGGGCACAGGGGACTGTGCCCCTCCCTAAATGATCCCTGGGAGGGACGGCGTCCTCGCCGTCCCCAAGAACACGGGCGCAAAGGACTGTGCCCCTCCCGGAGGCGTTCGCCCGCCCATCGCTTTCAGTCGCCGAGGACGCCGGCCCTCCAAAGGCGGCGTGCGCTGCCAAATAACGGGGCACGGAGGACCGTGCCTCACCCACAATGGTCGCTTGGGAGGGACCGCGTCCCCGCGGTCCGCAAGAATCCGGGCACAGGGGACTGTGCCCCTCCCTGAGTGGATCTTTGGGAGGGACGGCGTCCCCGCCGTCCGCAAGAACTCGGGTGCTGAGGGTGGCGACCCATCCTCCAAATTCTTCTCCGTGTCCTCTGCGTTCCTCAGGTTCTTTTCCCGCTCGGTGCTTTTATGGTTTTACGTCGGCGGTCCGGGTGGTCCGCTGGTCCTTTCCCACGACGCAAGAAGTCACTTCAATTCAGCCAAAACCTTCCGCGCTTCGGCGGCAAACGGCGCGTTGGGTGCCAGGGCCAGTGCCCGCTCCAGTGACTGGCGTGCCTGCCCCGGCTGTTTTAGCTGACGTTGCACCAGGCCGAGCTGGTAAAACGCCTCCGCATCATCCGGCCGTTGCCGGGTATAATCGGTCAGGGCCGCACTCGCCCGGGCCAGGTCACCCCGTTGCAGGCCCAGCACCCCCACAATCCGCGCAATCGCCGCATCATTTCGATCGTTCTCGCGGATTCGCAACGCCAGCTCGTAAGCCTTGTCCGGCTGCTTCAGCGGTCCGGCGTACAGAATGGCCAGCTCGCGCAGGGCCGGCGTGAAGTTGGGGAACACGGCACGTGCGGCCTCGTAAAGCCGCGCCGCTTCCGCCGCGTTCCCGGATCGCGCCTCCAACGCCGCCCACGCCACCAACGCCGGGACGTCGTTGGTCCTGGAGACGGCCCACTGCCGCAACTGACTTGCCTCGGCCGGCGTGGTCGGCGGATTTTCCGCCAAGGCAATCGCACGCTGAAATTCCTCGATCTGCCGGGTCAAGGAGGGATCCGGTCGCAGTTGCGCAGCCTGTTGGAGTGCTTGCTGTGCCTGGGCCACCCGCCCCTGACTGTAACGGGCCCAGGCCAGGTCGTACCATACCCGCGGGTCGTTCGGCAGCTTGCGCGCGACCTCTTCCAACAGGCTGGCAGCCCAGGTTTGATCCCCTTTGCGCCACACCAACCGAGCCAGCGTGTAAGCCGCTTGCGCATCGTCCGGGGCACGATCCCGGGCACGCCGGGCCAGTTCAATGGCACGATCCAGCCGGTCCGGCATTTCACCCATCCACCGGGCCACCTTGGT
Organism: Limisphaera ngatamarikiensis; assembly: GCF_011044775.1. Taxonomy (NCBI): domain Bacteria; kingdom Pseudomonadati; phylum Verrucomicrobiota; class Verrucomicrobiia; order Limisphaerales; family Limisphaeraceae; genus Limisphaera; species Limisphaera ngatamarikiensis. The sequence goes on from NZ_JAAKYA010000052.1 coordinate 11,853, forward strand.
CATGAAGACAACCGAGTCGGGCACCAGTTCCAGCGCCTTCTGCCCCGCCTCCACGGCCTGTGCCCAGCGCCCGCGGATCGCATACACTTCCGCGATCCGTGACCACAACACGGGGTCGCGCGGGTCTTTCCGCGCACGGGCCTCCAACTCGGCCAGCCGGGCGTCATCCACCGACTGCGCCTGCAGATCCAGCAGCGCCAACCGACGCCGCGCCTCCTGGGCCTCGGGCCCGTCAGGTCGCAACTGGATGGTGGTTTGGAAGGCCACCCGCGCCGCGGTCTCCTCACCCAACATGTAATGCGTCATGGCGAGGTGAAACTGGACCTCCGGCTCTTCCGGCAACTTCCGGGCGCTCTCCTGGAGCAGCGGCAGGGCCCGGGCATATTCGCCGCGCCGGAACAGAATCCAACCCAGGGTGTCCGCACTGGCGGGTTCGCCGGGTTGCAGGTCCACCGCCTGGCGGGCCAACTGATACGCACGGTCCAAGTCGTTGAGATTCTCCGCAAGCAGCCAGGCCAGGTTGTTCAGGGCCGGTCCATACCGGGGCTGGATCTCCAGGATCCGTTCGTAGGTCTTGCGCGCCTCGGCGTAGTTGGTCAGCGCGGTGTGCAGCAGCGCCAGTTGCATGAGTGAGACGATGTCTTTCGGGTTGGCCTTGACCAGCCCCTGCAAGCGATCCACCGCCTCGTTCTGACGGCCCGTGGCCACGTAAATGCGCGCCAACTCCGCGTGGGCGGGCCGGTAATCGGGAGCCACCTCCACGGCTTTCAACAGGGCACGTTCCGCCTCCGGAAGATTGGTCTGAAACAGGTGCACCTGGTAGAGCAGCATCCAGGGCAGGGGCGAATTGGTATGCCGGGCCAATTCGGCCTCCGCACGGCGCCGTGCGTCATCGAAACGCCGGGCGATCAGATCCAGCTGAACCAACTGTTCCACCGCCGGAAGGTAGCCGGGTCGGATCCGCACGGCGTTTTCAAATGCCTGACGAGCCGTGTCCAATTGACCCCGTTCCCGCTGGATCAGACCCGTCAACAACCATGGCGTCGGATTGGTCGGGAAATCCCGGGCCAGCGCCCGGTACACGTTCAACACCCGGTCCACCTCATTGCGGGCCAGATAAGCCCGGGCCAGGAGCAAGCGTGCCTGCCATGCCTCCGGATGCCGGGCGGCGAATGGTTCAAGCAGCTGAATGGCCCCGCCGGGATCGCCCCGACGCAGCCGCAGCTCCGCCAGTAATACCACCGCCTCGGCATTGTCCGGAGCGGCTTCCAGGGATTGTTCCAGGCTGGTGATGGCCCGGCTCACGTCGTTGACCATCAGCGACGCCAGGGCCATCTGATACAGCACGCGCGGATGATTGGGGATCAGCTTGAGGATCTTCTCCAGCTCCGCCACGGCATTGGTGTAGCGGCCCTGGGCCACCGCCAGTTGCGGTCGCAACAACAACGCCGGAAGGTTCACCGGATCCCGTACCAGGACCCGCCGCAGCGCCTGATCCGCCGCATCCCAATTCCGCTCCGCCAGCTCGAGCTTGGCCAGTTCGGTCCATGCCGGCAAAAAATCGGGCGCTTTTTTCACCAGCTCTTCCAGGATCGCCCGCGCGCCGGTCCGGTCCCCCGTGGCCGCCTTGAACTCCGCGTAGCGCAGGCGATACGGCGACCGCAATGGCCCCAGTTCGGCCGCCTTCTTGAACTCTTCCTCCGCTTCACGAATCTTGTCCGCCCGCGCAAGCCATGTCCCCCGGGCAAAGTGGGCCGCCGGCGAATTGGGTTCCACCTCCAGGGCCCGCTGCACCGCAGCCTCCGCCCGCGCGCGGTCCCCCTCCCGGGCATGAACACCGCTCCAGACCAGGTGATAGCCGGCACAACGATCCGCCGACCCCGCCAGCTTTTCCAGCCACTGTCGCGTTTCGGCCAGGTGATTCGTCGAAAGGGTGGCGTCCCACAGCAACAGCCACGCTTCGGTATTCGCCGGCGCGCGCGTCAGGACCGCCAACGCCTGCGTCCGGGCACCGCCCACGTTGCCCAGGGCCAGAAGACACTGCCCGAACGCGACCCGTACATCGGCGTTGTCCGGATCCAGCTCGGCGGCCATGCGCAGAACCGAATGGGCCTCCAACAACCGACCCTCCTGGTGCAGGATCAACCCCAGCCGCACCACGGCAGTCCGGTTCGTCCCCCCGTATTTCAGGGCGTTCCGGTATTCGATCTCGGCCCGGTCGTAATCCCCCGCCTGATAGAGTCGCTCCGCGCGGTTGAGATGTCGTTGGACGCGCGCCTCGCGCGAACAGCCCGTCAACACCATCAAGGCCGCGCACACCGCCGCCGCGGCCCATCCACACACTGTTCGTTGCATCCTCCGATCCTTCATGACGTGACTCCTGTCTTTCCGTCCCCGGCCCGGGGTGGGTCGCCCGCCCCGATACCGCTGGTCACACCGGCGCCCACGCCGCCCGGGGCCGCGGCCAGTGCCGGGCCGCCAGCCCCAGCCCGGCGCTGCTCCCACCACCGCAATCCCCATACCAGCGCCAGGAACGGAATCAAAGAAAGCGCAAAGAAAATCGGCCCACCCTGACTGTGCAAGGGCGAATCAATCACCCGCGGGTCCACATGCAGCGTCAGCAACGAAATGGTGACGATGCGAAAGGCATTGCGAAGGATCGCCAGCGGGATCACCGACGCCACCAACACCGCGCGCAAACCGTGCGAACGCAGGAACCAGTATGCCGCCACCCAGCTCACAATGAACAACACATACGTGGACCGCACCCCGCTGCATTCCTGGGCCACCATGATCGTCAGGCCCGGCAGTTGAAAGATCAAACCGTCTCGATACAGCGTCGTTCCCGTCAGCCAGAACATCCATGCGGCAGCCTCCGCGGATGCGTGTTGAAGGAAAATCTCCACCGCATCCCGCAGCCCCGACGGCATCGGCAGCACAAACACCGTCAGTAAAACCGGTAACAGATAGGCCCGAACAAACCCGGCGCCCACCAGGGCCAGTAACCCCGCCCACAGGAAGCACCACCAACCCAGCACGGGCCACAGAAGCTGGTCACACGCCTCCGGCAACAAGCCCCGTTGCCCCAGCCACCCTCCGGCCCGCAGGGCCACCCCGCCCAAAACAGCCGGCACAATGGCCAGAACCGGCGACCCCCGCACCCGCCCGGGTCGACTCGCCCAGCCCTGTCGAATCAGGTAAATGCTCACCAGCGGCACGAGAAAGACGTGCGAGTACAGTTCCGTCCGCCACGCAAATCGCGCATAGTCAGACAACGGCCGCAAAAACACCAACGTCAGCACCACGGCGTAGACGGCAAACCACACCAGGGCACGTTCGACCGGTCGGCCCTCCGGATTCCGCCAGAGCCGCGCCGTGTCGGAAATGCGACTGAACAGGGAAGTGGAAGTGGGATCACTCATGGCTGGACCCATGAACGAATGAATCCTCGCTGGACGGCATCCGCATTCCGCAGGGCAAGGCCCGGTGTCTTTCCGGAGCCACCGGCCTCCGCCAAGACCCTCGTGTCACGCACAGCGTCCAAAACCTCCTCGCCCGTTGCGCTCAGCCACATGCCGCCCCATTCAAACCACACCATGGAACCGCCAGCGTCACCGAAGTCCACCGGGCACCACACAACCACGGTCGTGCCCCACCTCCCGCACAGCACGCGAGATACCGCGTTCGTGCGGTGAGCAGCAATCCCGGCACAGATAACGGCGGCTCTTCCTCAAAGAATACCTCGGGACCGACGGCGTCCCCAGCGCCCGCACGAACAGCGGGCACGGAGGACCGTGCCCCTACCACGATGGTTGTTTGGGAGGGACCGCGTCCCCGCGGTCCGCAAGAACACGGGCGCAGAGGACTGCGCCCCTCCCGGTAGGCGTTCGCCCACACAACATTGTCGGTTGTCAAGGACGGTGCCCCTGGATCAAAATGACTCCGTGTTTGTCCCCAGTGTCTCCGCGTCTCCGTGGTCTTTTGGGTCGCCTTGCCGCCATGGGAAACCAGCAAGCACCAGGGCGGCGCCGTGCATCAGGCCTTCCACACCTGGCCCGGTCGGGTCGGACAATCCCGCATGGCGTTGCGGGTATCCACGATGCAATCCGCCCACTCGGCCAGTTGCCGGTAGTTCACACACGCATGGTTGGTGGCAATAAGGACCACGTCGAAGCTGCGGATCGTTGCCTCGTCCCAGGGCACCGACCGTTTCCCCGCCCAATGAGGGTGTTCCCGGGTGGGTTTGATGACCGGCACGTAGGGATCGTGATACTCCACGATGGCGCCACGTTGGTGCAGCATGTCCATGAGCACGTAACTCGGCGATTCGCGGTCGTCGTCCACGTTGGGCTTGTACGCCAGACCCAGGATGAGGATCCGGCTCCCCTTGACCGCCCGACCCCGGTCGTTCAACGCGTCGGCCACCCGGTGGACCACGTACTCCGGCATGGAAGTGTTGATCTCGCCCGCCAGCTCGATAAACCGGGTGTTCTTCCCATATTCCCGCGCCTTCCAGGTCAAATAGAACGGATCGATCGGGATGCAATGCCCGCCCAGGCCGGGCCCGGGATAAAACGCCATGTAGCCGAACGGCTTCGTCTTGGCCGCATCGATCACCTCCCAAATGTCAATACCCATGGCGCTGTAGACCACCTTGAGCTCGTTCACCAGTGCGATGTTCACGCTGCGGAAGATGTTTTCCATGAGTTTGGTGGCCTCCGCAGCCCGACACGAGGACACGGGCACGATGGTTTTGATGGCCTTGCGGTACAGGGCGCTGGCACGTTCCAAGCACGCCGGGGTCAGTCCCCCCACCACCTTGGGGATCTCCGCCACCCGACTCTGCGGGTTGCCCGGGTCCTCCCGCTCCGGGGAGAAGGCCAGGTGAAAATCCACCCCCGCCTTCATGCCCGACCCCTGCTCCAACACCTCGCGCAAATCCGTGTCCGTGGTGCCGGGGTAGGTCGTCGATTCCAGAACCACCAGCGCGCCTTTCTGCAGATGCGGCGCGATGGTACGGCCCGTGTTCAAGATGTACGAGATGTCCGGTTCCCGATTCTTGTTCAGCGGCGTGGGCACGCAGATGATCACCGCCTCCACCTCCCGGACCCGCGAAAAATCCGTGCTGGCCTCGAACCGACCGGCCGCACGTTGTTCGGCCACCGCCTCGGACGGGATGTGATGGATGTAGCTGCGTCCGGCGTTCAGCGCCTCCACCTTCGCAGAGTCAATGTCCAAGCCGAGCACCTTCACCCCGGACCGTGCGAATTGGAGCGCCAAAGGCAGCCCAACGTATCCCTGACCAACAATCGCGATTTGCATGGTGAGATCTTGGAACATGGAATCCACGGCGGGCAAGCCCACAGGACATCTCTGTCTCTCCAAGCCCCGCCCGCCACCTGCGTCATCCCCCTCCCGGCACCCCGGACCAATGGGACGGACCTATGCAGTCAAAACCAGCTACAAACACTCCACGAAAAAACGGACGCACAATGCCGAGAAACGCAAACACAGGGGAATTGGGGGGCTTGTGCGGGATGCTGCAAAACCCGACACACCCTCCCCGGGCGTGCAACGTTCATCACCCCAACTGCTGCGCGAGCGATACCGCGGGCATGGTGGTTCGGCAGAGCGAATGTTCGGGAACGCACCAGCCGGATGTAGTGGATCCGCGGTTCGAACGCGAGCATCATGCGTTCAGGGCCGCCGATGGACTGAACGGCAATGCCAGACGGCCGCAAGCGTACCGGCACCGTACATGTCTGTCTTCGGTGCAAACCGTTCGACGGGATGGTCCGCCTCCGCCGAATCCATCGGCAACACGGGGGCGCCACGCCATGGAACCTCCAAGGCACTGAGACCGAACTGGCGGACTTCTTTGGCACCAACCACGGAGACACGGAGCACACAGAGAGACGCCACGGAGGATCCGTTCGGTTCATTGTGCAGTCCCCGGGCGACCCGGGCTTCCGACGCGCGGCTCGCGCAGACCCCTCACCCGCGGGGGCGCGGTCCGCTCGAATCCGGGCACAGGGGACTGTGCCCCTCCCTGAGGGGATTTTTGGGAGGGACGGCGTCCCCGCCGTCCGCAACAATTGGCGGGCACACGCAGGTCTTTGGTTTCACCACGGAGACACGGAGGACACAGAGAGGTGTGCGGTGTTCCGCCAAAGGCACGGGAGGGACGGCGTCCTGGCCGTCCGCAAGAACACGGGCGCAGGGAACTGCGCCCCTCCCGGGCGGCGTTCGCCGCCCAACGAACGGGCACATGGGACTGTGCCCCTCCCTGAACGGATCCCTGGGAGGGACGGCGTACTCGCCGTCCGCAAGACCGCGAGCGCAGCGACAGCGCCCCTCCCCTCTACACCTTCACCACAAAATGTCTCTGTGCTTTTCCTCCGTGTCCTCTGTGCCTCTGCGGTGTAGGCGCGGCGAGGGTTAAACCAACTGCCGCGCCCGCGGACGGCACAGGACGGTCGCGAGGATGCCCGTGACCATCAACGCAAAGCCCGACCCGCCGTCGGGAACCGTGGTCGGCCCTCCCAAGGTCTGAAAGGTGATGACCAGGTCATCGACCGCCAACCCATCGTCAGCGCCAAAGGCATCGTAATCCTCCCAGCGGATCCACCATCCGTCGCCCGGCTGGATAAAAAGCCCGGTAATCGTGTACGTGAGCTGATACCTGTGGTCCGAATCGTTACCATTCTTCTGTCCCGAGTCCGACACGTCCGGCGAGGCAAAGTCGAGGTCAGGAACTCGGATCCAAGTGCCGTCGGCCAGGGAGGTCGCATTCAAACTATAAGAAAACAGCAATCGGTCCACCCGGTCCTCATAACCCAGCCGCCACTGCTCACCCCAATAGGAGATGGTCATGGCCGTGATGACCTGGCTGCTGGCGTTCACAAATTGCGCGCCAAAGGTTGGGACCAAACTGCCACTCCGTAACCCACCCAGGGCACGGTCCGTTGAGTTGGCTTCACCGAAACTGTACGTATCGCCGATGTTTGAGCTGCCCGTGCCTGCACGATAAAGTCCGTCCGCATTCGACCCGGTTTCGTGGATAAACCAACCAACGGGAAGTAAGCTGTGGCCTGTACCAGAGGCCGCCAGGGAGTTGAAGTCCTGGCTGTAAGGCACACCGGGATCGGTGATCGAGATGGGTACAGCTCCCAACCAGTTCGAGAGCCCGAACAACGTCATGCAGGTCAGCGTTCGCAGTTTCATGGTCGTTCGCAGATTAGGTTTGACCCGGCGGGCCAGCTGTTCCGCTCCATGAACCCACGCCGCCCGACGCGCCCGCCACGGCCGCGTCGCCTCCCACGCCAACGGCTTGGGAAGGGGCCAAGCCGCCGCCGGGTTTCGCAACGCCCACAGCGAATGCCGTGCCAACTTACCAGAAAGATCCCTTCATGGTCCCACGCGATCTTTAATATCCTGATTTGCAGCAAGTTACGATACAACGCGTCAAATTGCGTGATCTTGGCCCACGGGCGATGTGTAAACCTGGCCGACAGTACAGACGGCCGCTGATGCGCATGTCACTGATTACCAGCGCCTTAAGGAACCTGCCACCGTGTAAACTTGGCCGACATTGTTCTGGAAAACTTAACACTTTGGGATGGTCGGGTCGGGGTCTTGAAACCTGCTGTCGACGCGCACAGCCTCCCCAAAAACGACAGAGGCACAGAACAGTTGACGGAGCCGTTCCGCAAATGGACCTCCACAGGGGAGGGGCACGGTCCCCCGTGCCTGATCATTGGGCGGCGCACGCCGCCCGGGAGGGGCGCACTCCTCTGCGCCCGCGTTCTTGCGGGCGGCGGGGACGCCGTCCCTCCCGGTTTGCGCGGCCACGCGCCGCGGGGAGGGGCACAGTCCCCTGTGCCCGTTATTCTTCCGGACCGCGGGGACGCCGTCCCTCCCAGCAGACCATCGTGGGATGGGCACAATCCCCCGTGCCCATTGGCTGGTGTATGCCACGGGGGGTACCGTACCACCCGCTTGCTTGTTTCACCACGAAGGGCGCCCCACAAGGGTGATTGGAAGGAAAGAGATGGATTGGCCAGGTTTCGATTGTTAGCGCCCGGCTTTAGGGACCTTGGGACGCGATCCAGCCGGTTTTCGCGGTCGTTTTGGAGGGTCGTGAACCAGGGCGCCCACTGCTTTGGGTGCCTGGGAAATCCGGAGGGGGCTCTGCTCCAATGAAAAGAGGTGGCGCTTCGTTGCCGAAGCGCCACCCGAAAGGCAACCTGCGACGCGTTAGCTTATTCCTTCCGGCGGATGAGGGCCAGGCCCAACAGGCCACCGCCCATCAGAATCAACGTCATCCCACCATCCGGCAGATACACCAGCATGTCCTGCCTCTTGGTCCCGTCCGCACTATAGAGGTTGATCGCCCGGACGGTGTAGTTCGCGCTGACGCTCGTGTAATCCGCTTTGGCGTTGGCCAACCCCCCAAACTTGCCGATGACCAAGCTGATGTATGGGTTGGCATAGTTGACGGCCAATTCATCTTCCAACATCCAGATCGCCTCTTGGAGCGCGCGGGCTGATGCCTCCCTGCCGGGTCCGGGTGTGTAATCGTACCCAGCGAGGTTGCCTTCAGCGAACTGCTTGTACAGCCAAGCCGTGCCGATGGAAATGGGGTCCGGAGACCCACCGGCCAAACCACCGGCAACTGCCGCGGTATTTAACCACCCGTCGAAGGGCTGGCCTGAGAGGAACTCGTTTCGCTCCAAGCAGAAGGTCTGAAACCCACCCACCACCAAGGTCGCAGAGGCGTAATGTGCCGGATTTGCCCAGGGCGACCCCTTCAGGGTGAACTCACCGCCACCGTAGCTGGTATCATAATAACCCGACGTCCGAACCACGGTTATGCCCGTAGCATCAGGCGCAGGCACGGCCGAAGCCGTGGCCACCATCCCTGCCGCCAATCCAACCGCACCCAACGTTCTTAACGCTTTCATGGTCAATCTTCCTTTCTCCTGTTCGCCGTGTTGCCTTTACACCATAGTTTTAGCACGTTGCGTGCCAGCATGACCTTTGCGACCCGTATACAGACGCCGCGACCATCACTAAAATCCTATACATCAAGCACTTGCACGTAGTTTAGACATTGCAAGATTTGAAGAGCCTATGCGAACATGACCAACTGGACCTAAAAACTGTAAAGCCCGCCGACACTTTGGCTCGGGTAAAAACCCGATAAACAGATCTTCGATCTCGCATCTACTTGGAGATCAATAGGTTGCGAATATTCTTGAAGTGTTAACTCTGCCGACATGCGATTCGGGGAAACCGACAGTGGTGTAAAGCCCGCTCGGACGCCTCCAAAACAGTGGTGTGTAACGTTGTAGTGCCGGCCATAAGGGCTTGAAAAGCAGGTCTCGAATGCAGGTCGGACTTCCCTCATCAGGCTGCAACCCAGCGTTCCAGTCGCCTTGCAAACGCAGGGACCGACAGCAACCAATCCAGCCAGGGCCGTTGCCACTTCCATGGAATCCACACCCGCGCTTCGGGAAGCAATACGGGGCGAGCTCCCAGCCGTAGATTGAAGGCGTAACGCGTAGCTGCAACCTCGGTCTCCACCGCCTTTCCTGCAAGCATTTGCTCCGCCAGTGAACGGTCCATGGCGCCAAAGTCCACAACGCGGCATCCCCAGGCCGCAGCCCGCATCATGGCCTCCACGTTCAACAGGGTGTTGGGATGCGCCTCCGGAAACTTTTCATTCCATCCCTTCTTCTCGAACACGCACCGGTCTCCGAACCGCAGGACCAGGAGGCCGGCAACTGCCTCACCCTTCACCGTTGCCAGGAAAAGGCGGATGTCAGGTGTAAAAGCATCCCACCGTCTGTAAAGGGCCTCAACCGAAGCGGGGTTGGGTCGCACACCCTGCCTGCGGCACGTCACGCACATGAGCTCGAAAAACACGGGCAGGTCCGCTCGCGTACCCTCAACCGTCTGGACCCCTCGGTCCTGCGCCTGTCGGGCCTCTCTCCGTGCGGTGCGACCGAGCCGGCTGCGCACACCTTCCTGTCCCCCTTCCAGGGAGGCAATCAGGGTTGCGTCAATGATCCCCGGTACGGGAGCACGGCAAAACCCATGGCTCCGGAAATCGGCAGGGGCAATCCGACTCTCGTCCGGGGGCTGGACGATCAGGGCCCGAACCCGTTCGGAAGCCGCGGTGTCCAACAGGCGCTGCATGGCCAGGCCGATCGAGTTGGGGTGCTCTTCCTTCAGCACCGGCCCTTTGTTGACAAAACCGACGCGACCGAACCTGGTGTTTTTGATGAGGAGCAGGAATCCCCCGGCCATGGAGCCGTTGCAGTCACTCCAGGTGACCAACCGGGATCTCCAACCCTCCCCTTCCTTGATCCAGGCCCACCGCACCGACTGCTGGTACTGTCCCAAGGGATGGTTTCTCAGGAAGCCCTCCCAGCGAACGGCTTCGTCCGGATCCAACCCGCGGGGGAGTGGCCCATTCCGGGGCAAAGGATCGGCAGCCGCAGCGCAATAGGGAACATCCATGCTCAATGCTCCCTCTAACATACCAAGGCAGGAGACAGTCCTTGGCCATGAGGGTCCCGAAATCGCACCCGACGCCAACCCAGGCGGCACACCACCTCGCAAACAGCGCGGGGTTCGAAGCCCAGTTGGCAAAACGCCTTCATGGACGGCGTATTCTCCGGGCGTACATGGGCAAAGACCCGCTGAACCCCCTCCTGGGCCAGGTCATTCAGAATCCGGGCAAGTGCAATGCGGAACAAACCGCGGTTCCGGTACCGGGGAAAAGTGTACGCACCGCGAACCTCGGCTTCACCTTGCGGGACCTGAATTCGGGGCAGGCTCGTCTTTTGCCCCTGTCGGGCGACCCAGCACAAGTGTGCAAGCTCACTCCCGTTCCAAACCGTGTACACCAGCTCCAGCCCGGCATAGCTATCCAGGAAGCATTCCAAAGGAAGCCAGCCGTCACAGCCGATCCGTTCCGAGCGCCACACTTTCAACTGCCCAAGGGAGCGCCCGATGACCCGATAGGACCCGGAACCCTTCGGAGCAACTCCCTCCGAAAACTCCTCACGATTGCAAAGTGGGCGGTCCAAGCGTAGATAAACCGAGTTGGACCATGCAACGTCGGCCAGGCGACGGACCCATGTCGCGGGGTCGGTAGACCGCCAGGGAAGCGTCCATCCAAACCAGGATCGCGAGTGCATTACTCCGTGAGCCGAACCCGTGCTCCGGCTTGCAACGTCCGCACCGCGCGCGTCATTGCAATTTCGCAATGCACCTGCCGAATCGACCCGCCACCCACCTTGTCAGGGCACTTCCTCGGCATCAGGTTTGACGGCCACGGCCGGCGCAACAGGTTTCGGGTCTTCCACCAGCTGCCCGAGGAGCCGGCGCCAGAGATCCGGACGGAAGGTCCTCAACAGCCAACCGGTGACGGGGTGCACGTGCAGCCGCGCCGGCAAGGTTACCACCTCACAGCCGCGTTCAAGGTAAAAATTGTCTACGGAGGCCTGCGGGCCCTGCTTCCGAAGCCCGGCGAAAATCTGCTTGATATTGGGAGAACGGGCGGCAAGCGTTCGTACAGCATGGAGGACCAGGCTCCCTACATTTTCCCGGAGTGCTTCGGTCGTGGCAAAAAAGCCACCCAGGTTGAGGGTATCACCAACGAGATGAATGATTTCAACCGCGTGGATCCGCTCGTCCTTCCAAGCCCCAAGCACGATCACCTTTGGGTGCCGGAACACTTCGCGCGCCCACTCAGAAAAACGGTACGGGTCCAGGCGATCCACCCGATATTTGTAACCCGTGCGGCGCTGGAAATCCACATACACAGGATGAGCAGAAATAAGTTCTTCTGGCTCTTCGATTCGCCGAACCGCAAAGATTTGCTCAGCGGAACGAACCTGACGCCTTCTCCTCCGGCTCTGCAACGTGTACTCATGAATGTTCCGGAACATCAGAAAACTCATGGAGCTGTTTGCCTCGCCCGGATCCTGAACCACGTATTGCCATCCTCCGAGTCGCGCGCCTCTGGGGCCGCGGAGGCCTACTTTGTCCATCGGCTCAAAAGCGACTAGCGGCCGATAAAAGAAACGTCTGACCCGGCGCCAGTAAATGCCGCCAGCTTCTACAATAACCTCCCCCATTGCCCTCTCATACGCCGCATACTCCTCCTGGGTCATTGGCACCAATTGCACGGAATCAATGTGTAACCCACTCATAGATGCAACGTTACCACAAACAAAGGCACTTTTAATGTGCCGCCGATTTCCATAGCTCCATGATGCAGTTCGCTCGCGGTACCGTTAGTTGTCGCGGTGAAGGGGCCATCCGCCACATCGAATCGCGGGCGAGACCGCGTCCGCGCGGTCCGCAAGAATAACGGGCACAGTGGACTGTGCCCATCCCACGATGCTCCCCGGAAGAGACGGCGTCCTCGCCGTCCGTAAGAACACAGGCATAGGGGACTGCTCCCCTCCCGATGGCGTGCGCCGCCCAGTGAACAGGCACGGAGGACCGTGCCCTTCTCTGTGGTTTCTAACGACTAGAATGAGCGGCGTCACTTGTCCTCTGGGTCTCTACGCGTATCCTGCGCCTTACTTGCGTGCTCTAGTCCCTGTGCGAGTCGACAGAGAAGGACACCGGCGCGCCTGCGGCCGCCGTCTGTGTTGATGGCGGGTTCCCCTCGTTTACCGGCTGCCCGAGGAGCCGGCGCCAGAGATCCGGACGGAAGGTCCTCAACAGCCAACCGGTGACGGGGTGCACGTGCAGCCGCGCCGGCAAGGTTACCACCTCACAGCCTCGCTGGAGGTAGAACTCATCCACCGACTTCTCCCCTCCGCCCTTTCGCAGCCCTGCATAGATTTGCGCCACACCGTCCAAACGAGCACCGAGGACACGGACACCGTGCAACATCAGGCTGGCAACGTGACGTCGAAGGGCCTCGCCGGTTGCGAAAAACGTCGCATAAATCAGGGTGCGCCCCACCCGTTGCAGAACGCTCACCGCCCGCAGGCAGTCCTCACGCCACGCCCCCAGCACCAACACCCCGGGGTGCTGGAACACCTGCCGTGCCCATTGGGCAAAACAGGCCGGATCCAAACGGTCGGATCTGTACTTGTACCCCGTGCGACGTTGAAAATCGACATACACCGGGTACGCTGCGGAAAGCTCCTCAGGACCGTTCAAGGGTCGAACGGTGAAAACGCGTTCGGCTGTGCGAACTTCCCAGCGGCGTTTCTTCTCCAGACAATGGAGATCGTATCCTGCAACGCTTTTGAAAACCAAAAAGCTGATGGACCCGTTTGCCCATTCCGGATCGCACACGGCGTACTGCCACCCACCCCAGCTAGCGCCGCAGGGTGGACGCACAACCAAATGATTCAGCGGCTCGAAAACGAGCAAGGGACGGTAGAAGCCGGGTCGCACCCGCCGCCAGTAGATCCCGTCCGATTCAACCACAGTGGCCCCCATGGAGCGTTCGTAAGCCGCGTATTCGCCGTGGGTCATCGGTTGGAGGAAGACTCCATTCAGTGCCAAGGGCATAACAACGGTCCAGCAACCCTGTCGCGCTCCGGGCGAGACACGCGGTCAATGCAGGAAGGACCAACTAAAGGTGTGGGGCACAGAGGACTGTGCCCCTCCCACGATGTTCCCCGGGAGGTACGGCGTCTTGGCGGGCCGCAAGGCCGCGCCCTCCCGTCATTTGCTCGTCAACGTGACACGGCGGAGGGTCCAGAGCCCGCCCAGGGCGAGGATCAACAACGCCGCCGCACTGCCACTGTCCGGCACACGTGCGATCCTCAGTTCCCCCCCGGGCCATTCCCATCCCACCCACAATCGCAAATCCGCGTTCTTCGCGTCCCAGGCCTCCACCCAACCGCTGAGCACCATCTCGTACTCGTGCCCCGGGTTCACATTAAACCGGTAGGACTCCGACCAGGCGGAGACGGGTGCATCCATCAACTGCCACTGCAAAAGCACCTCGTCCAAGGTCAGATCCCGCAGGACAAGGCTCACGTTCTGTTCCCGGGCATTGTAATTCCACCATGCCTCGGCCTGCAGGGTGAAGGCCATCTCCGGCGCGTTGAACAGGAACCGCGTCCGGGACTCGGCCGCCACGGAAGCGCCGGTGCCGGGCAGGCTCCCCACACCGCCATCCGGGAGCGGCAACGTCCACGGCGCTGCATCCGCGGCAAGCCAGAGCGAGAAGGGGCCCACAGCCCCCCTCGACCACGACCAACCCTGTGAACCGAAGCTTTGGTTCCAAAACAGCAGATCCGTGCTGGTGGAAGCCCGGTTGAAGAGGCCGGTTTCCTTCCAGGCGTTGCCGTCGGAGTCCGATCCCGCCTCCAACCATTGACCGGACACACGCGACCGTTGGTCCGTGATGTTCACAATCGCCGCCGGTCCGGTCCCTGGCCACAAGCAAACGACAATCAAGATAGCCCATGACCGTAAACCGGGCCGTTTCAAACCGAATTGCCGTCCGTCTTTCATCCGATCCCTCCACTGGTCAAGCTGCCATTCGCATCCTGCATCGCAGGTTTCCCAATCTGTCCCAAATCCGGGCACAAACACCCTGCCCGGTACACCTCAGCATTTATCATGCCGGCTCCGCAAGGCCGGCGTTCGAAGGTACTGAGTCCCCGGGACGTGGGGCAATTCCCTGTCGGCCTGATCCTCCAGAACGCAGCCATTCAACCCCGACCGGCTCGTCCTGCAATGGCGGCCGGGGCCGATCGGGTCGATTCGGCCTCCGAGCCTCCTTCAAGGCCGTGGCCGGCCGCGACCCTGAGCAAATCACGAAAAATGCGGTCCAATTCTTGACGCGCGTGCGCCGCGGCTGTCTGCAACGGTGCACGAACCTCGTTCCGCCGCCGGTACAAGCGGAGCACGCGATCCACCGCCTCCCGATCGTTTGCTGTCCGTCCATCCACCACCCAGTCGCGCACGCCCACCGATTCGAACACTCCTTCAAATTTCCGACTGTAGGCCACGCCCACCGTGGGAACGCCCTGGGACAAGGCCGCAATGCAGGCGTGCATTCGCGAACCGATGAAGAAATCGCACAACCCGATCACGCCCTTGAGCTCCTGACAATCGTACCGGCCGGTCACCAGCCGAATCCGCCCGCGGAGGGGCTCCGGCAGTGCATCGCGCACGAGTCGGCAGGCCTCGGGATCGCTTTCCACGCTTTCTGCAGGCGCATATGTATGCGGCACCAGCCATAGTTCACCCGGGTGTTCCCGCAACAGGGCCTCCACAAGGCGCGGCAGGAAAGCCCGGTAATCGAGCCTCAGCCCGAACATGTTGGCGCGGGTATAGCCGCCGTTGTACATGAGGCCATTCACGTTCAATCCTATGGGCGGGCTGGAGCCCAAGATACCCCCCACGTTGCCGGGCAGTGGCGGGTCCAGCTCGATCCGGTCCGGTCTGCGCGCCTCCAGGGCAAAGGCCACGTCGGGGCTGAGCAACACCCGGCGCGTGTTGCCCACAAGGTTCTGTGCCACCCGTTGGCTTTCCCGATCCCGCGCCACAATGACCGGCGCCCGACGCAACAACCACCGGGCCAGAACACGCACCCAGCAACGCCCATAAGGCCCGTAAGTTTGGGGGAACTGTACCAGCCCGCCCTTGATGCAGATCACCGTCCAGGCCGCCGCAAACCCGAGCAAAAAGCGGCGCCACCCGTAGATGTCACTGAAACTGTCCCCGCCCCGGATGTCTCCGGCGAAATCCACCTCCTCCAGGGCCGCGATCCATGGCGTGTGACGACTCAGCCAGCGCCTCAGCGGCGGCCATGGCACGGCGCGATACAACAGGGAAGCGCAAAGGATCCAGGCAAGGTGCTCCTGCAGCCGTGCCCGGGGCGAGAGCCGGTAATTCACCACGCGCACGTTCCGGAGTTCATCACCGACGCGGAAGGTCACGTCGCAGGGTTGATGATGTCCCACGAACATCACCACATCCGTTGCACCCGCCCGAAAGCAAAGGGAAACCAGCGAGGCCCCCAGCGCCATCACGCCCCGGTTGCCCGAACTCACCGGCGTGCCCAGGATGCCAACCCTCACGACGACTCACCTCCCGGGGGATACCACCAACGGTCAAACACGGTCTGCAGCATCTCCCGATGCGTTTCGCACAGGATCATGTTTCTGACCCCGCGCATGCGTCTCTCGCCCGGCCACAACCGCTCCACCCATCCCCTGCGGTTCAACCATCGCAGGATCCGGCCATGGCCGAGCACCGTGCTGATCGCGTCATGCCGGTTTTCCTGGCAAAACCTGAGCCACTCGTCCTCCACCAAGGCCGGATCAGCGACTCGCCGATTCCGTGCTTCCATCCGTTCATACCACGCAGAGGCGTCGGCCGTGTCCAGCAGCCGGGCACCCGGAGGTGGTTTGGATTGACGGAAGGGAATGCAATCCATGACCGCCGCTTTTCCACGCTCCAGTTGCAACCGCACCAGGAAGCCCTCGTGAAAACCCGGTTTGTCCCGGTAAATCGGCTCGTCCATCACCAGCGCGCCCTGGCCGTAGACAATGTAGCCGTGACGGTACTGTTCCCATCCCCCGAGCTGATGCGGGTGCTGGACCACAACGGCGGTCGCCCCCAAATCAACCAGGAAGCGGCATACCCGCTGAACTTGCGGAGTAACGGGCTGAAATTCCGCAGCTCCGTGATAGAGCACAATCCAGTGGTCCCACTCGTGCGCCTCGGTCCTGACCCGCCGAACCAGGTCAATCACATCCAGGGGGTTGGCGCCGGGAGCGGCGGGGCCGGCGATGGAGAACTCCCGTTCCGCCACCGACACGAAACCCACCTTCAGACCCCCCAGGTCGGCTACGTGTGGACGGGCCGCCTCGTGAAGATTCAAGCCGGCGCCCACCGTGGCAATGCCGGCCCTCCGGCAAACCTCCATGGTGCACCGTAGACCCGCTTCCCCGTGATCCATGATATGATTGTTGGCCAGGTTGATGAGCCCGATCCCGGCGGCACGCAAGGCCTCAACGCAATGTACCGGCGCGCCAAATATGGGTCCTGTTTTCCGGATGGGGGACTCGTGTTCGATGAGCGGGCACTCCAGGTTGGCCACCACCAGGTCTGCCTCCCGAAACAGCGGCAAAAGATCATGGAACAAAGCCTCCGCATCACCGCGTTCGAAGTACGGGAGATTCTCACCAATGGGACACAGGTCAGCTCCGATGAGCACCGACGCCATGGCATCAGCTTTCCGTCTCCCGATCATGCCCGGCAGGTTGCGCTGCCTGTTCACCGGGCCGACCGCTCATCGTCTCGAAAAGATCCCGTGGAGAACGTTCCCACCAACGGGAAGCTACGCAGGCTGCGATCTCGGCCTTGGAGATCCGCCACCCGACCACCCGCGCAGGAAACCCGCTCACGACAGCGTAATCCGGTACGTCCATGCATACGACCGAGCCGGGCTGCACCACCGCACCCACTCCGATACGCCGGGTCGGCGGAACCACAATCACGTTATGCCCCAGCCACGCGCCGTGTCCGATCTCCAACTCGCCAAAGGTCAGGGCGGCACCGGACACTTTTCCCATTTCCGGATTGTAGAAAAACCCATGGGTCGACAACAAATCGGAGGGATGGTTTCGCGTAAATGTGCGGACGGTGTCTGCGATCCAGCAATACCGCCCGACAAGCGTGCCCCGATGAAATACGCCGGGCTTCTCTCGCCACGGCCAATGGCTATATGCGCCGATATGCAGACCATGATAACGCCATAGAATCTCCCGGATGGTCAGCGAAAAGGCAGGACCGCCCTCCCATTGGACAATGCACCTTCGGAGTGGCCGGCGCAGCGTCTCGCTCCCACACCTCTTGTAGAGTGGCAGCAACCAACGGGCGCGCCCGAGCATCCCATCCAACGACCCCTGTTCCGCAGCGTGATGCATTCAGTCCTCCACCCGGCGTCACCTCAGCGGCCCTCGTTGACCTCAATCGGCCGGTTCAACTGAATCCCGAGATCAATCAATTCGTCGATGGATTTCAACCACCATTGTTCGGAAAGTAACTTTTCCACCGTCGCCGGCCGGAACCGGTACCGTACAACCCGGGCCGGGTTTCCCGTGACCACAGCGTAGGGCGGCACATCCTCGCGCACAACCGACCCCGCACCTACAATCGCGCCATGTCCCACCCTTGAGACGGAGGGCAACAGAACCGCATTGTGGCCGATGTAAACGTCGTGGCCCACGACCGTTCCCTCCTTCCTCAGATTCAGCGGTGCCGACCTGGGCGCGCCCGGGACCCATGCCGGTCCCCACCGCACCAATCCCGCGGGCCCGTCCTCTTCCAACACCCGCGCCGTGTAATAGATCGAGCAATAACGCCCGATCACCGTCCCGGGTGCAAAGTTGTCGGGACCCGCCTCACACGGGCCGATGGTGTACATGCCCACCGTGACGCCGTGGTAGCGCTTCAGGATCTCCCGGACGCTGACAGAATACACCGGTCCTCCCTCCAAACGCATCACCAGCCGACGCAACGATGCCTGGAAACCGCGGCTCACACGGCCATACACCCGTACAGCAACGCAGCGCCCCAACCATGAGCTGAAACCCTCCGACTTTTGCGACGTCGCCGGCATGGGCTGCAGGCTTTATCTCCGCTCGGCGGTCCCCCCACCAGCCGCGGCTATTATGCGGACGTCAGGAGCGTTCTCCTTCGGCGCGTTTCGAATCCACAAACCGGGCCAACCGCTCCAAGGTTCCAAAGTGTTCCTCGCCCACATCGCCGTCGCCGACCCTGATCTGAAAGGTCTCCTCCAGAAACTGAATCAGGCGCAGCAATCCCAGCGAGTCCAGCAATCCGCCGGGTCCTACCAGCGGCTCGGTTGCGCCGAGGGCCTCGCGGGTTCCTACAAGGATTTCCTCCACCAGAAATCGTTCGATCAAGGTTTGAGTTTCCATGGTCGGTTTCAGTTCACGTGCTCGTTTCATCAATCGGAAGCCCTGGGATCACTCTTCATGCCGCCACCGTCGCCTTCAGCCCTTCGCGGCGGTGCACTGGACCCCAGAAGCGCCAAAAGCGCCGGACGATCCGTCTTGCCGGTCGAGGTCCGCGGGAGCGCGGACAGAAAATGGAATTTCTCCGGGACCATGTATGGCGGCAGATGTTGCCGACAGAATGCTGCCAGCTCAGCCGGCGGAAGCTGGCTCTGCTCGAAGCTGACGACAAATGCCTGCAGCCGGTTGCCCACGAAATCATCGGGTATCGCCACCACTGCAGCTTCCTTGACCAGAGGATGCCGGTACAAAACGGCCTCAATGTCCCCAAGTTCGATTCTGTATCCGCGGCTCTTGACCATGTGATCTCTTCGCCCAATGAACAGCAACGTGGTTCCGTCCTCGGCCAGCTTGACCATGTCTCCCGTCCGGTACACCAGCTCCGCGTATCTGTCTTGAAGGGGATTCTGCAGGAACGATCGTGCGGTCTTCTCGGGATCACCCCAGTAGCCCTGCGCCACAGTGGGACCCCGCACCCAAAGTTCACCCTCCGTCCCCGGCGTCTCCACACGTTTCCCGCTGCCGTCCAGAACAAACACCTGTGTGTTTTCGCATGCACGCCCGATGGGGAGAGCGGCAGGGGCATCCTCTGCCACATCCTGCGGCGTCACCTTGTAGTACGTGCACACATTGGTCTCGGTGGGGCCGTACAGGTTGTAGTACTCCGCATGCGGGACTGCGCGCACAAGCCTTCGGAGGTATTTGACGGGAAAGACCTCGCCGGCAAACAGAATCAGCCGCAGCGATGCGAGATCATGACACTCGAGGCGTCCGTATTGGACAAGAAGGCTGAGGATCGACGGCACCATGTAGGTTATCGTGATCCTTTCGTCCTGCCAGAGGTCGGCCAGTTTCACAGGCAGCGCCGCCAGCCCCTCCGGAACGATCACCACCGTCGCCCCGGCCATCGCGGTGGCGTAAAGGTCAAATGTGGACAGGTCAAAGTGCAGCGGTGCCATGCTGGTCGCTCTGTCGTCAGGGCCGAGGCGGAACGTGTGGAAAGCCCAATGAACAAACGCCAGACATGTCCGATGGGTGATCATCACTCCCTTTGGGGTTCCTGTGGAACCCGAAGTGTAGAGGATATACGCCAAATCGGTCTCGATCGTGCCCGGGTCCACCGGCCCGTCCTCCTCGGCATCAATCGCCTGCGGGCCCGGGACGCTGCACGGCACGCCACCCCCATGCTCCCATTCGATCTCAGCCGTAATGGAAACCACCACGCGCAAGGGTGCCCCCGCGCCGAAC
This sequence comes from Limisphaera ngatamarikiensis, assembly GCF_011044775.1. NCBI lineage: Bacteria > Pseudomonadati > Verrucomicrobiota > Verrucomicrobiia > Limisphaerales > Limisphaeraceae > Limisphaera > Limisphaera ngatamarikiensis. The sequence goes on from NZ_JAAKYA010000052.1 coordinate 32,144, forward strand.
AGAGCGGACGTGAGTTCCGCATGGGCGGCATCCACGATGACCACCTGCACGCCGCAGTCCCTCATGATGTACGCCACTCGCTCCACCGGCGCCTGCGGGTCCAACGGCACGTAAATCCCGCCGGCCTTCATGATTCCATACACGGCCTGCACCGATTCAAGGGACTTGTGCAGCCACAGCCCGACGCGATCCCCCGGGCGCACACCGCTCCGGCGCAGCAGACGCGCCAGCCTGTTACTGCGGGCCTCCAGCTCGCCGTAGCTCCACCCGCGGCCCATGAAGCGAACCGCAGTGCGGTTCGGATGACGCTCCGCCGAGCGTTCCAACAGATGCGGCAAAAGATATTGCATGGATTTCCTTTCGCAAACAGTCACCCCGCCGCGAAACATCCTGCCGCCCAGACCGCTGGCGGGCGGAAGTATCGACCCCCCGGGGACAACCGTTCAAAGCCCCAACAGCGAGGCGATCAAGTTGCACTGGATTTCGTTTGTCCCCGAGTAGATCCGGCTGCCCAATGCATCGCGCAGTTCCCGATCCAGCCCCGTTTCGACGCGGTACCCCAGCCCCCCGTGCACCTGGATGGCATCTTCGCAGGTTGCCACCCAGGCTTCGCTAATGTACTTCTTCGTCAGGGCGGCTTCCAGGTAGGCCGGCCTTTTTTCCGACAACAACCAGGCAGTTCGGTAGAGCAAAAGCCTTGCGACTTCGAGCCGCTCCTTCATGGCAACCAGACGGGAAGCGATCTGTTGATACTTGCCGATGGCCTGACCGTACTGTCTCCGCTGGCGGGCATATTTCACGGACATTTCCAAAACCCGCTGCATGGCACCCACTGCACTCGCGAGAATGCAGCCCCGCTCCCAGGTCATGGATCGCGTAAAGACAAACGCTCCCGCCCCTTCGTCGCCGAGTCGGGCATCCGCTGGAACCCAGCAATCCGCAAAGCTCACCTCACCCGTGGGCGACGTGCGTAAGCCCATTTTGTTGATGGGGCGGACGGATACGCCGGCCGTCCCGGTCTCCACGAGGAATACTGTGATCCCCGCCGGCCCCAGCCGGGCATCCAGGGTGGCGTACACTGTCAGCACGTCCGCCACGGGGGCGTTGCTCACGAACGACTTGTGCCCGTTCAACAGGTAGCCGTCGCCCTGCCTCTGCGCGGTGGTTTGCAACGCGAACGCATCCGAACCTGCATTCGGCTCGGTCATTGCATTGCCCCCAATGCCGCGGCCCCGGCACAGTCGGGGCAACCACTTCTCCTTCTGCTCCCGTGTTCCAAGTGTGAGCAAGGGTACGACCACCGTCCACAGGTGCGCATGAAGCGAAAACAACAGCCCGTTGTCAGCGCAGGCGTACCCAAGCCGCTCCAAGCAGCCAACGGTCGTCAGGGGATCACACCCAAGACCGCCATATTCCCGGGGCACCGGGAGTCCCGGCAGTCCGAACCGCCCCATCGCCTCCCAGCCACCCCGATTGAACGACCCCTCCCGATCCGCCTCCACCAAGTCCCTCGAAAGCTCGGCCCTGGCGAAGGACTCCACCTCTGAAAACAAACGCTTTTGTTCCTGGTTCCAGCTAAAATCCACCGTGACCTCCCCACACTCTGCGGGTTTTTGAGCCGACCCAACGGCTGGCGTTCTGCCACGCGCCTGCCTCGGGTCTACACCCCGAATACTGTCTCGCAGGGGTGCACCGGATCCTTCCCTTCAAGAGCCCGCCCCGGCTCCGGATCAATGGCCGATTCTGCGGCCAGTTTGGGCGCCCCTCCAGGAATGCCGACTCTCACACCCCGGATTCCACCGCTCCCGGAAACCGGCATCAGGACGGTCCCTGACATGCCTCGGGAGCCCGCACGGGTTGCCCATCCATCCACCGACGCAAAGCCGTTAGGGCTCCTGCGCTCCGCAATCCTTGCCATAACACCACGGCTTCGCGCCGTAACACAGGTATCGACAGCACCACCAGCATGCCGGCAACCAAGGAGCTTGCTGCCGTGGCAAGCACGCCCGCCCACGCAGGAAGGTCGGCCACCCAGTATCCCAGCATCCCGCTCGCGGCGGCCACCATCACCATCATCAACGCCGGTCGGAGGGTGAGTGGGATCGGAATCCGATGCAACCGCCAGAGGCGCCATACACACACCGCCGTAGCCAGCCCCTCACCGACCAGCCCGCAGGCCGCCACCATCCAAAGCGGCTTCCCCTGCCACGCCAGCCAAAAGGCCGGCCCAAGCGATACCGCCCGCCCCAGGTTGGCAAGCAGTTGGCTTTGAGAGTCGCCCTGGGCAATGTTTGCCACCGCCACTCCCATACGAAGGGCACGGAAACCGGCCACGGCTGCCAGCCAACTCATCACCAGACCGGCGCCAACATACTTCGGCCCATACACCAGCCGCATCAAGGCCTCTGCGCCCACCATCAACGCCGTGGTGGACACCGCCGCGTAAAGCAACATCCCGGCCATAACCTGACCATAACGCCGCGCAAACGCGACCGGATCGTCCTGCTCCCGCGCCACCAGGGGCAGCGCCACGGAGTTGAACACTTTGCCAAACACGAACTGTGGCGCCATGACCAACGAGACCGCGGCGGCATAGGGCGCAAGGTCCGACAGCGAATAGAACGTGGCCACGAGGAATTGGTCCCCCTGCATGATCCCAAACATCAGGAACCCCGTGAGGACCAGCGGCCACCCGAATTCCAACATTCGGCGCGCGTAGGCCCCGTGCCACACCCATCGGTACGGTCGCTCCGCCAGAAGGTGCGACAGCAGCAGGCTGAGGACGGCCTTGCCGATCAGCAGGACCAGGACCGCACGGTAGTCACCCAGCCACCAGGCCACCGGCCAGGCAGCCAGAGTCATGGCCACCTGCGGAATCGCCTCCACGGAAGCCGAAGGTCCGAATCTGAGGTGCCGTTCGTATCGCTGCGTATCCAGGTGTTGCAGGCCGCGCAGCAGCACAACACCCGCCAGGACCATCAGGGCCCAGGCATGTTCCGGGACCCCGAACCAACGGGCTAACCAAGGTGAGGCGGATACAATCAGGCCTGCGCTCACCGCCGCCGCCATCGCCTGCAATGTATGTCCCGTGGCGACGAACTCGGGATCATCCCCTTCCTTGTCCCGGACCAGAAAGCGGCCGATACTCAGCTTGGCCGTCAGCTCCAAAAGGCTCATGACCATGCCGAACACGGCCGCCATTCCGAAGTCGGCCTTGCTCAGCACGCGGGCCAGAATCATGTTCCGGACGAACGAGGCTCCATAGCCAACGCCTTCGCCCAGTGCCACGCAGGCCGTGCCCTTGAATGCTTGCCGACGCACTGACATACTCTTCATCAAGACGCCCAGCGGGGGTACCAGTCAGCCTGCGCCAGGAGGATGCACCGTCGCCGCCCGCTCCTCATGTCTGGTCCGCGCGGGAAAGGCCTTTCGGAAACGTTCCAAACGTTCGCCTTCCAACGGCCCGGTGAAAAGGTCCAGATGCTGCACAATTCTCTCCCACGGTTCCCACCACCACTCCGAAGCGGCGACAACGGCCTCCACCTCCGGTGCAAAACGTTTGCGCACGAGCCTGGCCGGAACTCCGGCCACAACCGTGAACGGAGGGACGTCGCGCGTGACCACGGCACCGGCGCCGATGATTGCGCCGTTGCCAATGGACCTGCATCCGGGCAGTATGATTACCCTCGCACCGATCCAAACATCATGGCCGATCACCAGAGGGTTCTTCTCCGGATCCGGCAATACATCCTCCGGGATCCACCCCGGATCCCGTCGATAAAACAGGGGATGCTGGGACACAAAGTCCACCGGATGATTTCTACGAAGCACGACCAGCCCCTCCGCGATGCTGCAAAATCTGCCGACCCTGGTGCCCGGCGGCAAGCTTCCCGGTTTGAGGTCCGGCCCGTATGAAAACTCCCCAAATTCAACCCGATGGTAATGCAGCGCAATGCGTCGCCAGGTCGCTGAAAACATGACTCCCCCGTCAAACCGACGGAGGAGCTCACGCACCGCGGGCCTCAGGCACCTCCACCGGTAGCAGTGGAAGCACATCCACTCCAACAATCTTGAATGGGCCGGACAATCCCGGCGGCTCTGCGCTACGTACTCTCCAGCAGGCAGGACGCGCCCCGAACTCATTTCCCCGCTTATCGTCGCCCTCCAACGTCCACTTTGCTCATCCCATTTGAGACCGCATCCACCTGAATGCTCCAACACTTGAGCAATTCAACGGCTGACACTTCAAGGCCTCACGAACCTTTGCACCCCCGGGCGCACATCTGCCGATGATCATGAACCGGCCCCCCCACCTGCAGGTTCTCATCGGCGAAGCCGGAACCACATCCCGGGCTCATCCGCAGGCACCCGCACCTGCCATCCGCTTTCCGTGGCTTCCACCGGCCGGGCCACTACCGACCAGGGTCCCTGAGGATTCGGTGCCCATTCGACCGTCCAATTCCAGATCGAGCGCGGCCACCTGATTCCCACCTCGCGGTCGTTCAACCTTACGATGTCCAAAGTCACACTCTCCACGTACGGCAGCTCATAGGCTCCAATCGTCGCTCCACCGACACCTGCGCCAAGGAGCCTCGAATCAGCTCTCAACCGCAAACCGTCATCGGCCGTGAACGGAACTCCATCCGGCCCCAAGGGGTCGTCCACGTTACGGAATCCCGGATCGCCTCCGTTCAAGTCGGGCGACTCCGGCCAGCTCGACTTTGCAGCATACAGTGGGGGCGCCCCCGCAACAAAATTGCCGCCCAGCACCGCGCTTTCTGTGGAGCCAATGAAACGGTACCAGCCCACCTGATCCTCGCTGACAGCTCCAGCAGGTTGTCCGCAGTCCACAAACAGGTTGTTTTGAATCACGACATTCGTTGCATAGTTCTGCGCATCCACGATGATGGGATGACTCTCACGTTGGACAGCCACATTCGAGCGCTTCGCCACCCGCAAGAAGGTGTTGTGCTCGACAATCGTGTTTGGGAACACTAGACTTAACCATCCGATATCAATGAATACGTTGTGACGAATAAAAAGCGGCCCACTGACCGTAGCGTTCCGCTTCTGCGCATTGATCACTCCGATCACGTTCTGAACAAAATTGTTCGTAAACCAGATGTTCTCGTAACGCACGGGCCAATTGTCGAAAATGTCGGGTGACGGCTCGTAGACCCCCCAACCGAGGTTCCGAAACCAATTGCCCTGAACAATGTGATTGGTGCCTGTCCAAAATAGCAAATCCCATCCATTGTTATTCTCGATGACGTTATACTCGAAGCAATGGCCGACACCCTGCAGGAATACATAGCGATAACTGAGGTTGCTCAGACGGTTGCTTCGAAATCTGCAGTCAGCCGTACCACTCCCGGTCAAAAGTCCGTATTGGGCGCTTCCGCTTATGTACACAGGCTTGGGCCCTTCGGCCTGTATCGTTTGGCTGGTCAGCCGCAGCTCGGTATCAGTTACCTCCGCAACGACGAAGCTGCCGGCGTTCGCAACTGCCTGATTACTTCCTCTCATAACGAGGATCGTTTGCCCGGGATGGAAGCCCGCCTGCAGGAACCCGCCGGCGGGGCTCCGGATGCGGTCCGGCGGCACAAATTCGATGTCGTCTCGTTTGATCGCCATTCCATCGCGAATGGTGCAAGCCAGAAGCTCAAAACCGTAGCCGCCATTATTGACTCGTACGTACGCGTCCAGGTTCTGCGCGGCCGAATGGCCGGTGATGTCAAAGCCCTCCACCGTCACATAAGGATGGTTGATGATAAACCCGCGCATTTCGACCGTTCCCATGGCCTTGAACCGGATCCTCGCTTCCTCAGAGCTGCCACCACGAATGGTGGTGATCCGCTCGGGGTAAACACCACTGTGCACCAGGACCGTATCACCGGGCTGCGCGCTCTGAACGGCCCTCTGAATGGTTCGCCAGGGAGCCTGTTCCGTACCCTCGGCGGCGTCGTCTCCACGGACATCCACGTGATACGTGGCGCCCCACGTCATGGCCATTGTTGCGGCAAGCGCTATTGGAAGCCCAGCCGCAACCTTGCGGCGCGACGAATACAAGACTCTTGGTAGATCCTTAGTAGTCATAGTGCAGCCATAGGCTCCACTGGGGCCGTTTCCAACGTTCTGACAGTCTCGGCTGGATGCGCCTGTACCACAGCTTATGGTAACCCACCCGCAGCGCTCCCTGGATCATGCGTGCAAGGAGCCGCCGAGCGGTCGGTCCCGCACCCCGCTTCGCAAACCGCAGGACCCACACCGGATATTCCCGGGCACCGAGACGCAGCTTGTATTCGTAGTGTCCCAGGCCGCCTTCCACCCATTTGCATCCTTCCCGAATGGCCTCCGCGATCAACAGCATCAGCACGGTGGGGCCCAGGCTGAACCGACTCCAGCGCTCGTCCGGCGCTCTGGCGGGCAGTTCCCAATACCACCGATCGCCGTGAGCGAACGCGTACTGTCCGCCAATATGCTCCTCCCCCGCCCAGAGCTCCATGATTCGGACCCTGCCACGAGTTGAATGAGCAGCCACGAGGCTGCGATTATACTCGGCGCCTCGTGGCCACGCGCCAAAGTGGCCGGGAAGGCCCTCCGCGCGCCATTGCCGCGAGTGCAGGTTGATGAACCGCTCAAATGCACGCTCCAACTCCGGTCCTGGCTGCGTCCACGTGACCAATCTGACCGGATATTCCTTTCGCAACAGCCGCAACTCGTATTTTCTGCGGTTCTTCTGCTCATTCTTGCCCAGAGCGCCGACGTACTGCTCATAGGACGGCAGCAACGGGAACAGCGTATGAACCTCGGCCTGCGCCGCCTTGAAAGGAGATGGGCTCCCCATTTCATCGGGTGCCGTAATGGTACGTCTCCATCCCTCTCGTGCTTCGGACACCGGTCCCAGGCTCAGCACATCACACTCCTGCTGCAGACGTCCCCATGCCATTGCCAGGCAAGACGCCACGAAATCGGGATGCATGGGCGGATCAAACACCTTGGGCGGAATGTTTGCACCCACCAGCCGCGCCACCCTTATGCCCAGGGGCCCGGGGCCCACGCATTGAATGTAAAGCGGCAGCAGTCCGACAACTTCCCCGTCCTTCTCGAACCAGAAAAGCCGGAGCGTGCACCCCCGGCCATAAAACGCCCACCAGGTGCGCAACCAGTCCCACGTCATGTAGACGGAGCCGCCCAATCGCTCGACCGCCGCGTCCCACTCGGCCTGGCCAAACGGGGAAGCTTCAAACTCCGAGCACACCCCCCAATGAAGGTCCTTGCCGGCTGAGGATACGGGCGCAGGGCAACCCTGCGGTATCGAGGATGCGGATCTCATTGTGTCCTTCGTTGGGAAGATGCCCCGGGGCGCTGAAGGGGGTAGCCTCCTTTTGACGTTTGGCCAAAACCTTTCCCGCGCAGCTGTCCGGTCTTCGCATCCGGAGAGTCAGCAGGTGCTGAAGCGGTGGCCCACGGCAGCCTCAGACTGAACCACGGAAGCGCCACTGCGCAGTACGAGCAGTCCGGGGCGCACAGGAAGGATGTCAAGTCCCAACCCGCCTGCGACCTCTCCACGCAGGCCACTGCTCCGGCAATAGCCCCGCCGTGAGCTACAGATTTCGCGGTTCACCGGGAGGACCGATGAACCTGATGCGGGGTGGCCGAACCTGCCGTGATCCACCCCCTTCTTCATACACGTAGGGCCCGATGTCCCATGCGCCGGAACGGGTGCGCCCGAGAATGTCGGTGGCAAAGAGCCCGCCCAGATTGAGTCCTCGACCGATTAGTGGACTCCCGTCGCGGAGTCGGAAGTCCAGGACTGCAAGGTTTACAAAGTCGGGATCGCCGCCATTGATCCCGTGGGGCTCCCACCACTTGCCCCAGGTGGCCCAACCCCCGGGATTACCAATGGGTCGCTGCAAGGGGTCCTGTTCCACCGGTGCAAATCCGGCCTTGGCCACGTAGTTGTAGTCGGCAACCACATTGGTCAGATTTTGCGCAAAGGCGTACCAGCCAACCGTGATCCGCGAGTCACCGCAGTCCAGGAAGATGTTGTTGATCACCTGACAGCCATGGGCGTAGTTGGTCCCCGATTGCCCGCTGTAGGAGGTTGTATAAGCCCGCGTGCCAAACGACAATGCATGTCCACCGTTGGTCTTGTTGCAACGATAGAAGATGTTGTTGAAGTATTTGACCTCGGGAATGGTGCAACTGGCCTGCAGGGCGATGTCCACGAAGACGTTGTTCCGGAATGTCCAGTCCCGGATCTCGGGGACCAGGTTGCCCTCCAACTGGGTCAATTGTCCGCCCCAGACGCCAATTACCCAGTTCCCCTCAATCACATGACCCATGCTCCCGTCCCCGTTGTTGCCGAAGGTCTGGATAAAATCCGGGTGGTTCCCAATGCCCTCATAGATGTAGTTGTTCGAGCAAACGTTGAACCCAATGTAATGGCCACGCCCGAACACGCGGAAAAAGTCCACGGCACCACCGTCATGGATAAAGTTCCCCACCACCCGGTTCGAGTCGCCCATGACATTGACCATGGTGATGCCAAGGACGTTGCGCACCTCGTTGCTGATTACCAGACAGAAACTGGCTGCTTCCCCCTCGCCAAACGGCTTTGTGCGCGGGCTGTTCCAGCCAATTCCGTACACCCTCGGACTAAGCCGGGCGTCCACGACACAGTTGGAAAGCACACCAAAATGGCCTCCGCGATCGAAATACACCAGGTGCGAATATGCCTGGGTCACGCCGGTAATGTGCAGATTTTGGACCGTAATCCAGGGATGACGGAAGGTGAACTGGCGGATGGTGGCGTGGCCCTGGCCATCCAGCACGATACGGGCGTCCGGGGCACCACCCCGTACGCTCGTCACGGCCTCATTATAATGACCCGCCGATAGCAGAACCACATCACCCGGCTGGGCCGCGTTCATGGCGGCCTGAACGGTGGGCTGATCCTGCGGCACCCGGATGGTGGCAGCCCGAACCTCGGTCAATGCGCACAGACCAAGGAGGACCTGGAAAATCCGGCGCAGTCGCCGCGTCCCGGCCGAGTTGAGTTCCGGCGGTCGTCTTCGCATGCCCAGTTCACCTCATCGCGTGTCCTCCGGAACTTAAGCATCTCGCGTGCCGGAAGGACGGCCAGTTTTCAGATGCCGGGCTTTTCATGTGGGCCCGATGAAGCCGGAACCCATCCCGAGGCCCCTGCTCCCGGTAGCGCAGGTTCGGTGGGCGTCACGGCTGGAAGGTCGTAGGAGGCCGCCCTTTCGGCCCGGGATGCACTGGCAGGTGCCCATCCCCAGTTCACCTTGAGGGCAGCGGTGAGGGCCAGTGTCAAATAAAGGAACAGGATGGACTGGTCGAAGTACGCAACCGAGACACAGCTGGCCGCATGGGCGAACAAACCGGCTCCCACCGCCCAGGCGAAGAATTCCCGCCCGGGATCCCGACCGCGGAGGTTTTGCATTGCCTGCCCGACGTAACGGAACCCGCACCAGAGCAGGCTGATGAACAGCAGCATCAACGGCAGCCCGCCTTTGACCCCCTGACCCAAGTAGTGATTGGTGATGTCCACGTGGTCCTCGCTCCACGGGACGCCGTAGGGGAGCCAGTGGCGTGTGTAATCGGTGCCCGTGCGCCACCATTCGGAGAAATGTTCGATTGCGGCCTGGATCAGCGCTGCGCGGTGGTACGAGGAACTGCCGCCCGTGAGATCGATTCTCGCGATCAGGTAGTAGGCGGGCGCCTTCATCACAAGGTCCAGAAGGATGTAACCAAGCACTGCTGCGATCCTCATCTGGCGGGTCCAATAACGCCAGCGCCATAATCCCAGGGCAGCAAGGCTGAAGAGCACGCTGAGCAGCGGCCCGCTGGAGGCTGACGCCAACACCATCAGGCCGCACGCCGCCAAGCCCACCTTCGCGGTGATGGGATACCTGCGCCAGAGCCCCACCAGCATGGGAATGCAAACCGCTCCGACGGTTCCGGCCAGGATGGCATGTGCGAAGGGCCCCTGAGAACGGATCCTGCCGTTCCGCACTGCGGGCTCATCCGGCACCGCCCCGAACACGGCGAACAAATTCTGTCCGCGCACCTGTTCATGGAGCATTTCCAGGGCGACTGGGACAAGGATCCATGCGCTGACCCGAACAAGGCGATAGACGTCCTCCTCATCCTGACAAAAGCATCGCAACAGGAAGTACACGCAAAGGGCGTTGTAGACCATTCCCAGGTGGAACTGAAGGGTGGCCCCGGGTTGTTTGTGAAAGAAGCTCACGAGAATTGCCCACGCCGCCCAGGCGAGGAACAGCTTGTCCATGCCGATCCACCCCCCGGCAGGTCGCTCCCCGCGTATCAAGACGCGCACCACTCCGGCCAGTAATACCAGTCGGATGACAGGGAAATTCAGTCCGGCCACCTCGATGCCCTGTCCGAGCGTCATGTAGCAGGCTGCGGCCAGGAGGGGGACCGGAGCCCACTGGCGGGGCAGGGTCCAGATGGCCATCACCGCAGCCAGCAAAAACAACAAGGCCAGTGGCGTCATGGGGTCTTCTCGATGGCAGGGTCTGCAGGGATGAACCCGGTCTGACGGGTCTGTTTCTCCGGGCCCTTCGGGATCGTGGCCTCACGCCCGTGCCACGCCCAATCCCAAAGGAGACGGCTGCGGATTCGGGCGTTTTCCAATCTCTGGCCGGATCCTGAAAGCCGGAGTGCGATCAATCGCAGGGCTGCAGCCAGGGCCACCAGCCGACGATGGCATCGAGCGGCGCACCGGCCCTGGTATTTTTCAATCAGTTGCTCCACGGAACGTTGCTTCATGAGCACGGAGAAACCGCTCGGGGCATTTTGACTTGCTCCGCCACAGGCGTGGATGATTGCACACCCGGCATCATAAAACAGCTCCCAGCCCAGGGCCCGGACGGTTCGGGAAAGATCCACGTCCTCCGCATACATGAAATACCGTTCGTCGAACCAACCGGCGGCGTCCAAGACCTCTTTCCGTGCCAGCATGAACCCACCGTACAGCTTGCGGACCGGCCCGCTCCGCAGGGGGTCGTGGCAGAGCCACCGACCGGGCAGGCCGCGGCGCAACCAGCCGGGCACCATTAGTTCCAGAAACACGCGGCCCGGGGTCGGAAACCACTGCAGGCCCAGTTCCTGGACGGTGCCGTCCGGATCCCGCATCTGGCATCCCAGAATGCCGACCCGTGGGCGGCTCAGGAGCGAGTGGACGGCCTTCTCCAATGTATCCGGGAAGAGTTCGGTATCCGGGTTGAGAAACAGCACCAACGGCGTGTCCACCCAGGGGCGAGCATAATTGTTTCCGCGCCCGAACCCGAGGTTGGCACCGGTGTTTACGATGTGGTATTCGGGAAACTCCGCGGCGGCCCGCTCCCGGCTCCCGTCGGTCGAGTTGTTGTCCACCACGATGACCTTGACGGGAAAAGAAGTTCGGCTGGCACGGATGGAGCGAAGGCACCGCAAAAGCTTTTCCCCTCCGTTCCAGTTGACAATGATGATGGTCAGGGCGGTGGATGTCGAGGGCATGGTGGACATCGGGAGAGATGGCCGACTTCGGCCCGAGGATTTCATCGCTTGCGCCAACGTCGGAGGAGGCGCTGGAGCGATTCTGCCCAATGCAAGAGCCTGCGCCGGGCCTCAGAGGCTGCGAGTTCATACCGACCCAACTGGCGCACCTCCTGACCTCCCATACCGGATTTGAAGTGATACACGCCCGGGTTTCCCTCCGGGTTAATCCCTCCAAGGTCATAAAAGTGGCATCCCTGTGCCTTCAGGAACTCGATCATCCTCCACTGGAGGAGGTAGGATGCCTTGCTTTTGAGGCCGGCTTCCCCCGTGGCGCCCAGGAGGTAGATGCCGGTTTCACCCACGCCGGTCACGACCACGCCGGCATGCAATTCGTCCCCGCGCGTGGCGAGGGCAATCCTCATCTTTTCGGTGGGAAGCAACTGCTCCTGCATGCGGGCGAACTGCCGGACATCCACCGTCGTTTCAAACCTCTTCCGCTCCATCATGGAGTCGTAAAGTTGGATGAAACGGTCGAAGAGGTCCGTGGCATCTCCCTCCACCACCTGGAGTGCGTTGCGCTGGGCAGCGTTGAGCTGATTGCGCCATTTGCCGTCCAGGCGCTTCCGAACCACCTCCAGGGGAGGTGTCAGGTCCACACGGGCGGTGCGATATACGGCCTTCACACCAACCGCATTGAAGTGGAGATCTTGAAAGACGTGCGCAGCTTCCCCGGCCGCCGGGTCCTCCCAAAAGACATTGGGGATCACTCGTAATACCCAGCGACGGCGCTGAACGAATTCGGCTGCCAGTGTCGCCAGTGCTTCCCGAAATGCCACGGCGTCCCAAGCCTCCCCCCGCCGTTGCACACAGGGGCCCCAACGCACGTAGGCAACGCCCCAAAACCGGCCCAGCCGTATGGTGCGCACCTGGGCAATGGCCCGGGATTGCTGTCCGTTCCGAATGACGAGGTGGAGGAGGTTGTTCCGGCCCCAGGAAACGGCGCCGTAAGCCCAGGTCTGATAAAAATTGCCGTCTGCGAATTCCGCAAGCAACGGGCTCCAGACCTTCGGCTCGAGCCGCTGGAATGAGGAGTGCAACCCGGTGCGACTCGACACGTGTTTACTCAGTGCAGGAACACTCATTCGCCTTGCCCCTTGGTCTGGAACTCCGATCCCCGGGCCAACCAGCGGTAGCAACCCCGGAGTTTAAGAAGGAGCTCCAGGAGGAACTCATCGGGCTCGACCGCCACCCGGCCCACCACGGGCGGCAACGGGCCGCCATCCAGGCATGCCGGCTGGATACCAAACAAGCGCTTGTACCCCGCCGCCCGGGCTGCCTCCACCACCGCTTCGTTCCAGTCGCCATGGGGAAAGCTGAGCAACTCAACCGAACGTTCGACGAGGTCTTCCAGGGCTGCTTTCGAGCCCCGCAACTCCGATTCCAACTCTCCGGGTGTCAGCCGGGTCAGCCGCGGATGATTGACCGTGTGCGAGCCGATGGTCACGCCGGGTAAGCGAACCAGTTTGCGCAGGTCCGCTTTGGACATTACCTGCTCGTTCCAGAGCGGGTGTGCAGGGGACCGGATCCACCGCGGTCGATCCCCCAGGCTGCCGGTCGGCACGAACACCGTAAAGGGAAGGCCCCGTTCCAGGAGGGCCGGCACCGCGTTTTCCAAAACGGATACATACGCGTCATCGAAACTGATGCCCACCCAATGGGCGGCGCGGGGCGGCTCCTGATCCAGAGCCCAGGGTTGTACCCGCTTGCGGAGCTGGTCCATCTGGCGGGCAAAGCGGTGCCGGTGCCGGCCGGGTACGGCGTGGTAGTAGAGCACCACGCCCCGACCAGCTCTCCGCGGTTGCAGCCGGTCGACCAAGCCCAGCCCGAGACTGATCGTCAGTTTGGCGAACCGCCGGAGCATGCCCGGTGTGCCCACCAAAGTTTGAGGGTCAACAGAGGAACGAAAAGAAAACACTGTTCCGGCGGGAAATCGGCGGGCCGCTCCGGCAGACGTCGCCAGCCGGTGACGCACAGGATGAGGTCGTGCAGGTCGGTCCCGGCGCATCGCCAATGGTGTTCCAGAGCGGGGCTCTGCCGGTAATACCGGGTCCAATCGGGCCAGGAACCGTCCGAGGCAATGGACGTTCGCAGAAACCTCAACTTGCGTTGGAATCGGAGCCACTGCCAGCTCAGGGCTTCCCGCCACGCTGGCGCGTTCAGTGGGGCGCCCGTGTTCGCATCCGGAACGCGGATCAACGGGGAGTTGGCCAGCAAACGCCGGGCGGTCCGCAGGAACAGGTCGCGGTTCAGTTTCAGTCGTGAGGGAACCCGGCAATACACCTTCAGCACCTCGAGATCGGTGGCGGGCGGGGACCACCCCACGAGCCGCTGGGGCACAAGACGCTGCTGATTGTCGCCTTCATGGTAGAGAGGGAAGGTGCGCAAGGTTTCGATCCGGAAAAGCGCAGGGTCGCTGCGATCCTGACGGAGTTCCGGTGGGAAGCGGACGTCCCAGCGTTCCCTGGCCCGGGTTGCCAGCGCCGTATCAAAGACCCAGTGGTCGAAGTAGAACTGATGGCGGTATGGGGCCAGGACCTCATGCCCGTCCCAAAAACGAATCCTGCGGTTGAGCGGCAGGCCCTTGAACAAATAATCGCAGTAACAGCCGGTCAACAGCATCTGCTGGCCGGCAGCCTGGAGGGGCTCCAACACCCCGAGGAAGTGGTTGTTGGCGAATGTTCCCATCCCTCCGGAGACGCGCACCCCCATGGGGGCGTGTTCTCCGTAGTAATCGGTGGGCCGCTGAATGGGATGGAACCCGGCTCCGGCGGCTCGGGCGATGGCCCGGGCGGTGGCCAACTCGCGGTTGGGCGCGTCGTAGCAGGTGAATGCAAATGCGCGGGAGGGATCGTTCATGCAGCCGAGGACGAGTCGCGAATCAAGCCCGCCACTGAGAGCCACCGCAATTCGCCCGAGACGGGGCAACGATCGTCGTCGGACGGCTTTGCGCCATGCAGCAGCAAGCTCCTCCGCCAGCGCGTCCGGATCAGGGTTTGGGTCAGCCCGGTACTCGAACGAAAAATACCGTCGGGAGGTCAATCGTCGCGTGCGCAAATCCAGTGTGAAAACGGAGCCTGCTTCACACGCCTCGATCCCCTGGTAGTAGGTCCAGGGCGGCGTCACGGTGCTCGCCTGAATGAATTCAGCCAGTGAAACCTCATCCACACGATGGGCCCGGTCCACCACGGCTGCAAGAACGTCCGGATGGGACGCCCAGACGGGGTAGCCGTCCACCACACAACCGAAGACGGGAAAACATCCGGCGGGATCGGTGCGCAAATGGAGCACGCTTTGAACCGGATCGAACAACACAATGGCGCAGTTGCCGCTCAAATGATCCCACCCCGGGGTGCCCCGCTCACGGTACCGATGGTGAACCGCGCGGGCTGCCAAGCCACCACAAAGATCGTCCGAGCTTCCTGCCTCTGCGCTGGTCCACTCTTCTTCGTCGAGGGCAAGGAATCCGGTGACGGCACACACTGCCCCTTCTCTGTTCGTCGCAGGTTCCCAAAGCGCGTCCGGTTCGCACCAGGTCAGTATCAGTCGAAACTGTTCGTTATCTATCGCACGCGCCCTAAGTCGTGGCGACCACCGGAACAAGGTCGAGGGGTCCGGGGGAGAGCGGCGTTCCACAGGGCGGGTATCCAGTAACAGATCGGGCATGTTCTTGCCCGGGCGCGATCGTGCACCGGGCCGTGGACAAATTAGTGTGCGGTCAGGGTGGATTTCGAGGCGGCACCGGAAGACAACTCAGGGGGCGGAGGCCCATCGTCGTGCAGCCGCAGCCGCTCGGACCACAGGCTGGGGCGGGCAAGGAGATGGTTCCACTGTTGACGCCACACGTAGTGCCGAAAGGCCGGTTCCTCTACGCGGGGCAGGCGTCGCAGGTAACCGCTGAGGTAGCCCCATCCGAGGGCAATCCCGGCAAGCAGCAGCGGCCTTCGGAACGAGCGTCGGAGGCACTTGGCCAGCATGAACAACGGATGATAACAAGCCACGTAATTGGCCACGCCGTTCTTTACCCAGTTGGGCCAGCGACCATCCCCGCTCCCGGTGTCCTTGAGCTGTTCCACCGGCAACTCGGGGAACGTGCGGGTACGCCAGCCCAGCATGTTGGCCTTCAGCTCGTCCACGGTGTCCCAGCCGGGCCATCGGACCAGCCCTCCGATCTGCTCCCAGCACGCCCGCCGATAGATCTTGGTGGCACCGCGCACGTGAAAGGCAGGGTCGTCCAGGACCTCCGGTACCAATCGCCCTTGCACACGACGGCAGATCAATCCGCCTCCAATGCCCAGTCGGGGGTCGCGCTCAAAATGCTCCAGACATCTGGCAAAATAGTCCGGTCCGAAGGCCAGGTCCCCATCCAGCTTCACCAGAAAGTCCCACGAGAGATCCGCAACCAACAGGCAACCCTCATGGAAGGCCTCCATGACCCCGGTTCCGGGCAGACGACGGCCGCGGTCGGGCCGGTGCAAAACGCGGATCCAGCCATGTTGCCCCGCAGCCGCGTCTGCCAGGTCGGCCGTGCCGTCGGTGGAACCATCGTCCACGATCACCCAGCGTGCGGGGCGACGGGTTTGTCGCACCATGGACTCAATGGTACGACCAAATCGTCCGGCCTCGTTTCGCACCGGGGTAATGACGACGTAGTCACTCATGCGGCCTCGATTTTGGACCGGGTGAATCCGCAGTCGCTGCCGGGATACTTGCGGTCGACCGCCGCCGGCTGGACCTGCCCCGGCGCAGTCGTCGGACCAAAGCCTGCACGGGGCCGACCCAATCGTAGGCACCCTCCAACTTCGCAACCAGGAGTTGGGGGTCGTCGGCGTCGTTGCCGGCAAGCGGGGCAGCGTAAACGGGTCCGCGTCCGGCCGGGCCCGGCCCACCCGGGTGGTGACGGCATGGGCGTAACCGATCCGCCGCAACGCCCCGCCGAACCACCGGACGTAGTCGGGTTGTTCCCGGGGGAAGGCGTAGGGATGGGCAAAGCTCCGCACGGGACGCCCCAGCCGGGCCTCGATCTCTTCCTTGGACGTGCGCATTTCCTTTTCCCGTTCGGCAGCGCTTAGTTGGGGCAGTTCCGGATGCCAGACCGTATGTGCGCCCATTTCGATGCCCCCATCGGCAAGTTCCCTTACCTCGGCCCAGGTCAGGCAGGGTCGGCCGGCCGCCCCCGGCACCCCGGAGGCGCCCCGGGGTCGAAACGGCTTTCGTTCGTCACCCACGAATGCCGTGGCCAGGTACATCGTGGCGCCGAAGCCATACCGGCGCAGAACCGGCCAGGCCGACGTGTAAAAGTCCTGAAAACCGTCGTCGAAGGTGATCGCGACCGGTCGGGTTCCATCCCCGCCGGCAGCGTCCTTCGTTTCCGTATCATCCCCTTTCAACCAGGCCAACCCTTCGGAGAGCGTCACGCCGCGGTACCCATGTGTGGCGAGCCAGTCCATTTGCTCGGCAAATCGCGAGGGGCTGGTGCAGAGGCGGTAGTAGGGTGGTACACCCGGTTCAGGATCGTCCGAGATGCTGTGGTACATGAGGATCGGCAGGACGCGGTCCCCGCGCGGGGCGCGGGACGTGCGCCGCAGGCGGTGAAGTAGAATTGTGATCAACCGATCCCATCGCATTGGGGCATCACCGAGACCCGGAGATCAACCACAGAGGTTCTGGGGCAAAGAGAAGATGTGCCAGCTCCGAGCGGCGCGTCAGTGAGGGCGCAGAACAGTCGCGAGCAGGTCGGCGGCATTCATTTCATCAACACCACAGAGACACGGAGGCCACAAAGATCGGGCACAGGGGACTGTGCCGTTCCCATGATACTTTCATGGGAAGGACGGCGTACTCGCCGTCCGCGACAACGCGGGCACGGGGGACTGTGCCCCTCCCGGTGGGCTATGGCCCGGACCGTCGGCTACCGGGAGGGGCCCGGCACAGCCGCAAAGGCGGCTGACCAGGGCGAGATATTCGTGCTTTTTGACCTCCCAGCTCTCAGCCCGGGCATAGGCCAGCGCACGTTCCACCCGCCGCTGTGTTTCCTCCATGTTTTCCAACACGTCCACCACCGCCTCCGCCAGGGCGTCCGGATCGCCGGAACGGAAAAACCGCAGCACGTCGTCGCTGAAGTAATACCGGTCAATCCGCGTTTCGGAGGCCACCACGGGCACGCCCAAGGCCATGAATTCCATGATCTTGGTGCTGTAGGCCTCGTTCCCAAAGGAGTCGGCACGTTTGGGCACGATCCCGACGTCTGCGCCGGCCATGATGCGCGCGATTTCCTGCACCGTGACGGGTGGATGAAATCGGACGGCACCCTCCAGGTGCAGCGACCGGGCCAGTTGCTCCCAGGGTTCCCGCATGGGGCCTTCACCGTAGATGTGCAATTCCGCCCCGGGAAAGCGCTGTCGGATTTTGGGCAGGGCACGGATCGCAATGTCCAGCCCTTGATGTTCCTGCAGGCCGCCCGGAAAGATCAGGATGGGCGCCCGGCCGGGCTGCGATTTCACCCGCAGGTCGGGCCGAAACACCCTCATGTTCACGTGGTTGATGAACACGGAGGATCGATCCGCCGTACCGGTACGGGCGGCATAGGTGGCGTGCCAGAGGTGATTACTGACAATGATGTGGTCGGCGCACCGGGCGCAGAGACGTTCGATCCATGTCAGGAGCCGGAACAGCGGAGAGGAGGTGGAGTACCCGAACCGGCCGCAGAAGAATTCCGGCAGGATGTCGTGGATGTCGAGGATTACGCGGGCCCCGCGCAGGCGCGGGTACAAGGCGGTCCACGCCAGGAAATCCGGCACGTTGTGGACATGGATGAGGTCGTAGGGCCGGCGATGATGTTCGCGAGCCAGGTGCAGGGCGGCTTTGATGAAGAAACCGGTCGTGCTCCGGAGGATCGGCCAGGGACCTTTTTCCGTTTTGCTGAACCTGTCCTGGAGCCGCCGCACCTGCACGCCTTGGAGCCGTTCTGATTTGGGGAGGTCGGGGGAGGACCGCAGTCCCAGCACCTCGACTTCATTGCCGGCCTCCACCAGTGCTTCGGCGTAGCGGATCACGCGGTTGTCTCTCCGGTAGACAGAATGCGTGACCATGGCGACGCGGAGAGGCCGACGATGCTGCGGCCGGCGTGGCAGATCGCGTACGTATCGGGCGACCTCCCGGGGCAGGGCGTGCCAGTACCGGCCCGCGTAACGGTCCCGAACATAGGTCAGCAGGCGTTCGTAATACTCGACCGGGAACGTGAACGGATCATCCGGTTCGTCCGGGAACCGGATATAGTCCGGGTGTACATTGACCAGCACCATGCCGCCGTGTTCGGCGATCCAATCCAGTTTCCGGAGCCAGATTTCGGGTGACTTTTCCTCCAGCAGCAGGAAGAGGGTTGAGTCCTGGACCAGGGTGTAGGGCAACTCGACGTAGCCACGGTTGGGATCTGTGGGGGCCGGGACCCAAAAGGGAAAGATCATGCCCGCCCCGTCCGGCATGGGTTCAAAGGGATCGGTATCGAACGTCGACGCATCGTACAGGATGTCCAGTTCGTGCAGCCATTCGAGTCGGTGGAGCATGAAACCGGCGCGGAATCCCACGGCGCGCCATTCGCGCAGGTAGCGGTTGATCCGGGCGGCGGCCTGTTGGAAGTGCTGGCGGTTGCGGAAGAGGTGACCGTCGTGGTGCAGGTCGTGGACGCCGATCTCGAAGCCGTTCCGTTCCAACCGGTCCCGTAGCATGGGCGAGAGATGGTACTCGCCCTCGGGGATGAAATTGAACGAGGAGCGGAAGCCGAGGTTTTTTTCAAGCTCCATCAGGGCTTCGCACCTGCCGATGCCGTCGAAGCCCTCGACGTCATGGGTGAGGACGAAGGCGAACTGTTTGCCCATGGGCCAGCCGGGCCAGCCCTGCGGCGGGTGTTGGGAGCCCGGCAGGATGGGCCAGCAATCGGCCATGCGCCGGCGCCGACGTCGGGAATACCAGCGCCGGAGGGCGAGCCTCAAACCGTAGGGGAGGAACGGTTTCAGGGTGTACCAAATACGATTGCGCAGCATGCGATCAATGGTCCACCCCGAAGGACACCAAGGTTTTTCCCTGATTCACGACGGAGACACACACCGCCCCGGGTTGAACCGGAGAGATCCGTTTCCCGGAAGAACAAGCGGGAATCGCAAATACAAGGTCGGGGGTGAACCCGCGATCCGTGCCCGGGAAGACACGGGGCCCAAGCCGTGCGTTGCATGATTGGGCACGGAGGACCGTGCCCCTCCCATGATGGTTCCCCGGGAGGGACGGCGTCCTCGCCGTCCGCAACAATTGGCGGGCGCACGCAGGTCTTTGGTTTCACCACGGAGACACGGAGGACACAGAGAGGGGCACGGAGTTCCGCCAAAGGCACGGGAGGGACCGCGTCCTCGCGGTCCGCAAGAACACGGGCGCAGAGGACTGCGCCCCTCCCGGGCGGCGTGCGCCGCCCAATAACCGGGCAGAGGGGACCGTGCCCCACCCACGATGGTTCCCTGGGAGGGACCGCGTCCCCGCGGTCTGCAAGAATTGGCGGGCACACGCAGGTTTTTGGTTTCACCACGGAGACACGGAGGACACAGAGAGGGGCGCGGAGTTCCGCCAGAGGCACGGGAGGGACGGCGTCCCCGCCGTCCGCAAGAACGCGGGCGCAGGGGACTGCGCCCCTCCCGGGCGGCGTGCGCCGCCCAATAAACGGGCGCGGGGGACTGTGCCCCGCCCATGATGTTTCGACGGGTGGAAGGCCTTCCCCGCCGTCCGCAAGAATACCGGGCACGAGAGGGCGGTGTCTGTCGCGGTCCCGGTGGCGGGAAAAGGGCGGGCTCCGCCCCCGTCAATTCGCAGGCTGTCCTGCGATTGACCCAATCCCGAACCCTTGGTCTGTCTCATGGGCTGTTGACGCCCCCGGGTCCGCTCCGCCGCAGACCGTGTCCTGCGCGTGTCCTGCGTTCGGTGGGACTTCGGGGCGTCCCATGCACTCGGGCCGGCCCGGACGGACGCGTCCGGACCGTACCTGCGCCACGCGGCCGGCACCCGCGTGCCCGGCCCGCGCTTCCGGATCAAAGCTCCTGCCGGAGCCGTTCCGGGACGTAATCCCGCTTCTTGTTCAGCACCGCTGTCACGTTGGCTTTGGATTCCTGCAACAGGGTGTGAGCGCGCCGGGCCAGGTCCTGGCCGGTTCGTTCGGCTTCCACGACCATCAACACCATGTCCATGTACCCGGCCAATCGGGCGGTGATGGTGGTCTGGGAAACCGGTGGCATGTCGAAAATGATGTAATCGAACTGGCTGGCCTTCATTTTGGGGACCAGGTTGGCGAAGCGGCGGGGCAGGACGCGGGGCAGTTTCTGGTCGTTGGTGGCGGCCGCCGACACCACGTAGAGGTTGTCCTGGATCAGTGCATCGTCGGCCCTGCCCTCTTCAATCGCCTCCAGGAGCCCCACCACGGGTTTGCCGTGTTGGAAATGTTGGGTGGCCCCGCCGTCGACGTTCATGTCCACCAACAGCACGTTGCCATCGCCGGTTTCCGAAAGGGACGCGGCCAGGCCGGCGGCCAGGGTGCTGACGCCGGCGCCCTCGTGACAGCTGGTGACGGCGACCAGCTTGGGTTTGTGGGTCATGTTGCGGATCTCAAAGTAGGTGACGATGCGGTCCCGCAGTCCGTCGAACCAGGGTCGGAGCGGATCCTGATCGGAGGCAACTGCCAGCGGACCGCCCCGCTGGCCGGTGGGCACGGGTAATTCGGCCGCGGCACCATTGCCGCCGGGTTGGGGGGTGGGCTCATGTCCGTTCCGGGCCGGGCGGGCACTGCCCCAGCCGCGTCCCCGGCGTTTCAGGTAGGGGATGCTGACCAGGAGCGGCAGGCGCAGGTTGCGCTCGATGTCCACCGGTCTGCGAATGGCCATGCCGAAGAGGCGTTCGAGGGCGAAGGCCAGGGCCAGGCCCAGACCGAGCCCGCCGCCGAGGCAAAGGGCCATGGGTTTGGCGAACTCGAAGACGTCGCGGGCGGCCGGGGACGGGGATTGTACGATGCTGATGTTGGTGATTTTGCCGGGGCCGAGGGATTCCTCCACCCGGGCTTTTTCGAGTGTTGCGGAGTAATAGCGCAGATTGGCCTCGTCCAGTTCGCGACGTCGTTCCAGTTCGACCAGGCGCGGTTCGACCGCGGCGATGCGGTTGGCGTCTTCGGTGACCCGGGCGATCTGGTTGGAGAGGACGGCCATTTTGGCCTCCAACGACAAGACACGGGCCACGGCCTGGGCAAGGTCGTTGGTGTTCGTGGGGGCGGCGACGGGCACGACCGGCGCGGTGAGGAGCTCGGGATGTTCCTGTTCCAGGGACCGCTTGCGGGTGTCGGCCTCGGCGATTTGCGTCCGGACACGCCGGATGAAGGGGTGTTCCGGTCCGAACCGGAGGAGCAACTCGCTTTCGCGGCGGCGGTACGCTTCCAGCTCGGCCACTGCGGTGCGGTATTGTTCGGCGATCTCGGGGGGTACGGTGGAGGCGTTGGTGACCGCGGCGAGCGCGTTGGTCCCGACGCTGCCCAGCAGATGGTTGAGTGCGGCGCGTTGTTCGGCCAACTGGGCTTCGGTGGTCAGCAGGTCGGAACGCAGTCGGGCCAGTTCCGCCAGGGTGGCGGCCTTGGCATCGGCCAGGGAAATGATGCCGGCCTCGGCCTTGAGCCGTTTGATTTCCTCCTCGGTCTGGGCCAGGCGGGCGCGGATCTGGTCGGCTTGTTGGGCGAAGAAATCGTCGAGGACACCGATCCCTTGATGGATGCTGACGTGTTTGTCGAGGTAGGTCTTGAGGAGGGTATCGAGGACCTGGCGGGCCACGCCCGGGTCGGGGTGACGGAACTGGACGAGGATGATGTTGCTCCGGCGCGGCACGTTCACGGTGAGACCACGGCGGATGTAGGCGGCGGCCCGGTTGCGGTCCTCGCCCCCGCCGTAGGCGGCCAGGACGTTGCGCGGGCCGACGGCGTCGGCCACCTGGAGGGCAAGGTCGAGGCTGGTGAGGATTTCAATTTCGGAATTGATGATGTTCTCGCCGCGGCTGTCGGGCGTTTTGATGTCAGCGTCCTCGGTTTTGGTGAGGGCCGGCCGGTTTTCGAGGATGTACCGGACGAGGATCTTGGCCTCGGTGACGTAGGACGGCGGGTTTCGGAAATAGATGAAGCCGGCGGCACCGACACCGAGCAGGAAGCAGAACAGGATCTTCCACTTGTGGCGGAAGAACATGTAGGTCAGGTCGGCGGCGTTCAGCCCCGGGACGGGGCTGGCGTGGACGGGCCGGGCCTGAACGGGAATCGGATCACTCATATCGCTCTCTCAGTTCTACAGTGCGGCAGCTTCATGCTGGTTATCGGTTAATCCATGTGCGGGTAAAGGAGCTGCCCAGCCCAACGGAGGCAGGGCAGCGGAAGTCTGCGAAAGATCATGGTGTGGAAACCCTCGGTCCGGTCGGATTTGGGAATCGTACTGCCGGTGGCCGACTCCAGGCAAAGGACGGGCAAGGGCTCTTCCCGACCGCCGAGGCCCGTTTTGAACCTGCGCAGGCCCTCGTTGGCCACGGAGGTGCGTCCCAAATGCAACCGGCTAAAATCACGCAGTGCATAATAGCGCATGGCGGTCCACATGGCCAGATTGTTGGGGCGCCATTGTTGGGCGGCCAGGTCGGAGGCGCCGAACTTGTAAACCGCCTGGCGGCCGAAGTGAAGGAAAACGGCTCCGGCGACCACGGTTTGGTCTTTTCTAACCAGGACGACCATGCCGAGGTCGTTTTGGAGGAGGTGGCGGGCGATGTTCTGGAAGAAACGCCACGGTTGTGGAGGCAGACCGTGGCGGCGCCGGGTCAGGCAATGGAGCTTGTAGTAGTCGGCCAGGGCGGCCTCGGTGGTGGCGATTTCCACGCGGAGTCCGCTGGTTTCGGCTTTGCGGAGGTTGCGTCGGGCGGCGCTGTCCATGCGGGCCCGCATGGCTTCCGGTCCGCCGGAGAGGTCCACCGTATGGGCCAGGTATTGGAGGGAGGGCCGGCTGATGGGGATGACCGGACCCGGCTGACGCAATTCTGCGTGACGCCAGTGGCGGAGCCGGGCCTGGCGGAGGAGCGCGGTCAACAGGGCGGGCCCGTGGGCCGGGTTGCGGGACAGGCAGGGGCAGAAATCGGTGAAGGGCAGGCTCACGCCGCGGCGACCGGTCAGCGGGCTTCGGACCTCCAGGACGGGCAGGCAGGCGTCCCATGTGGGCTCGTTGTTGCGAAGGAGGAGGTAGACCGGCCTGTGGCCGTATGAATCGGCCAACACGCGGCACCAGGCGCGGGTGTGGAAGATGGTGGCTTCCGGGAAGCGCGCCACCTGAGCGTCCCAGTCAGGGTCCTCCCGCGGGTCGCAAACGCGAACCGCGTCGGTGAGAGCCGGTTCCCCCTTGGGGGGCGGTTCAGACCCGGGGTACGCGGCTGCAGCAGGAGCAGGTTCAGACTGCACAAGCATGAGATCGGGGACGCAGTTCATCCAAACAGGCCCGAAGTTCCGTCGCCACGAGTTCGACCTGCTCGGGCCGGAGCTCGGGATACATGGGGAGGGACAGAAACTCCCGGGCGCATTGCTCGGCCACGGGGAAACTGCCCTCGCCGTAACCGAGGTGCTGGTAGGCCTTCTGACGATGTACGGGGATGGGGTAATGAATGCCGCAGGCGATGCCGCGCCGGCCCATCCGTTGCAGGACCTCGTCCCGGTCGGACACCCGCACCGCATAGACGTGGTAAACGTGGGTGCGCCCCGGGGCTTCGACGGGCAGGACCACCTGTTCGACGTCGGCCAGTAACCGGGCGTACTGGCGGGCATGGTTGCGGCGTGCCTCATTGGCGGCGGCCAATCGGCGGAGCTTGACCTGCAGGACGGCGCCCTGGATGCCGTCCATGCGCGCGTTCCAGCCGATGTGGTCGTGGTGGTACTTCCGGACCTGACCGTGATCGCGGAGGCAGCGAATGCGGTCGGCCAATTCGGCGTCATTGGTGACGACCGCGCCGGCTTCGCCAAAGGCACCCAGGTTTTTGCCGGGGTAAAAGCTGAAACAGCCGGCGATGCCGAAGGTGCCGGCGCGACGGCCCTTGTAGGTGGCGCCGTGGGCCTGGGCAGCGTCTTCAACCACGGGGATGCCGTGCCGGCGCGCGACCTCGAGGATGGGGTCCATGTCCGCCACCTGGCCAAAGAGGTGGACAGGGATGATGGCCCTGGTGCGGGGGGTGATGGCCTGCTCGAGCCGGGCGGGGTCCATGGTGTAGGTCACCGGCTCGATGTCCACGAAGACGGGTCGGGCGCCACAAAATGAGACAGCCTCGGCCGTGGCCATGAAGGTGCTGGGGACGGTGATGACTTCGTCGCCGGGACCGACGCCCAGGGCCAGCAAGGTGAGCCAGAGGGCATCGGTACCGTTGCCGACGCCAATGGCGTGGCGAGTCCCGCAGAAGGCGGCCCAGTCTTTCTCGAAAGCCTCCACGAACGGTCCCCCGGCAAAGGCATTGGCATCGATGACACGTTCAATGGCCTGGCGGATTTCGTCCCGGATGGGCTCGTGGTGCGCCTTCAGGTCCAGGAACGGGACTTTGATGGGTTGCTGGTTCATGACGAAGTTGACGTTGTGGTCTCTCGGAGGTCCGGTGGAAGCAAATTATGCGCCAAAGTGGGCCGACCGCCGGGGTTGATGGCGCTATTTGGGCCCGTGGCATGCCACGCATGTGAGGTTGGCGGTTGCCGGGCGCCATGTTGGGTGAAGTTCAGGAGGCGGCCGCGGTGGCGGCCAGAGGTTGCGGGGATTCGAACAAGGGCGGAGGTGCACCGTGGCCGTTGACCTCCACGGGGACACCGCCCTTGCGCAACGATTGGGAGGCCAGCTCGAGGATTCGGACCACTTCGAGTCCTTCCCGGCCCGAGGTCAGCGGTTTCTGGCCGGTACGGATGCAGTCCAGGAAATGCTGGCACTCGAGCTTCAGGGGTTCCTCCTGTTTGACGTATGGGACGTACATGTCGCCGTAGTGATAGGAGTATTGGAACTCCGCGAAGGTGTCGTAGTGCGGCGGCACCTCCACGCGGGCATCGTAGATTTTGATTTTCTCGTGGAGGGCGACGTCGTCGTAGACGATCATGCGCCGTGTACCCACAAAGGTCATTTCGCGCACCTTTTTGGGGTCGAGCCAGCTGCTGTGGACCATGGCGATGCGGTTGTGGTCGAAGGTGAGGTGCAGGCTGGTGACGTCCTCGATGCCGGGGGTGATGTGGGCGTTGCCCCAGCAGGAGACCACGCGCGGCAGGCTTTCCATGATGTAGAGGATGATGGAGAGGTCGTGGGGTGCGAGGTCCCAGGTGACGTTGATGTCCTTCTGGAACAAGCCGAGGTTCAGGCGCCGGGCGGCGATGTAGTGGAGCGGACCGATGTCGCCGCGGCTGATGATCTCCTTGATCTTGCGGACTGCGGGCGAGAACAGGAAGGTGTGCCCCACCATCAGTGTCAGGCCCCGGTCTTCCGCGAGTTGGATCAGTTCCTCGCATTCGGCCACGCTGGCGGCCATGGGTTTTTCGATGAAGGTATGTTTGCCGGTGGCCAGGCTGGCCCGGGCCATGCGGTGATGGAACCGGACCGGCGTGGCGATGGCGATGGCGTCCAGTTCAGGGTCATGGACGAGGTCTTCGTAGTTCTGGGTGACCTGCAGTTCCGGGTAGAGCCGCTGCATGTGGGCGAGCCGGTCCGGGTTGACGTCGCAGACCATCTTGAGTCGGCAACCGGGCAGTTGCCGGAAGTTACGGATGAGGTTGGGGCCCCAGTAGCCGCAACCAACGACGCCCACGGTCAATGGCTTTGCCATGGCTAAAAGATCGGTGGAAAGTGGGAAAACTTCAGGGGAATTTTAGGCGGCCTTGGCGGCCCCGTTCGCGGCGGGAACGGCCGGGTGCGTCGGGGATGACGCAGCCGGGGTGCGGACAGCGGCGCGGGTTTCGCGCACCTGCGCCGCCAAGGCCGAGAAGGTCTTTGCCATGATCCGGAGATCCAGCCAGAGGGATTTGGTCCGTGCGTACTGGATGTCCAGTTCGATCATGCGACGGAAGGTGGTGTGATTTTTGCCGCTGACCTGCCAGAGGCCGGTCAGCCCCGGCACGGCTTCGCACCGCTGCCGTGCCCAATCGTCGTACTGTTCGTATTCGTAGGGCAGGCAGGGCCGGGGTCCCACCAGGCTCATTTCGCCGCGCAAGACGTTGATCAGCTGGGGCAGCTCATCCAGTCCGGTGGCCCGCAGAAAGGCGCCACCGCGGATCAACCGCGGATCGCCCTTGACGTCGAGTTTGATCATGGGCGCGTCGCTGGTCAGCAGCGATTTGAGGTGTTGTTGATGGCAGGAGGTGTCCGCGTTGACCCGCATGGTGCGGAACTTCAGGCACCAGAACCGTTGACCGCGGTACCCGATGCGTTCCTGGCGGAACAGCACGGGGCCGGGCGAGACCAGTTTGATATACGCTGCAATGGCCAGACCCAGCGGCAACGTCACGGGCAGGCTCACCAGGATGCAGAAGAGGTCCAGCGCCCGCTTCCACACCGGCAAGGGCCCGTCGTCCGCGCCGTCCCGGCTCATGCTCAGCGTAATGGCTTGTGTTTGCTCCGGCATGTTGTCTGTCACTCCACTCCCGACTTGTCCCTGGAACCTCCCGCGGCTTGCGCCCTTCGCGCGTCCCGGACCGAAGACCGGCCGGCCCGTTCCGCGCACCCCCGTTGTCTCGGAAGGTTCCGTTCCGTCCGCCGCCGGAAAGGCCGCTGGTGCGGCCGACTCCATTGGCGAACACGCTTCCTTCTTACCATAAGGCCGGCTTCCGACAATCTGGGTGAACTCCCAATCGTGGCACCGGTGAAAACCCGCAGTGCATCGGGCAAACTACGGATATGCAGTCGCGGTTGGAAGATGGCTCGAAGCTGGGTTGTCGGTGACAGAAAACGCTCAGAATGCCCGTGAAAATGGTCTTTCGTGCAAGTCTGTGCGCCCGGTGACGGGTCCCGGGGATTCCCCGGGATGCCCTTCCGATGCGGAGCCTTGGAGGTTTGGACAGATTTTTCACCACCCCGGGAAAGCCGGCTTTCACGGCAGCGCGGTGGGGCAGCGGGTTCGGGGCTGGCGTGGCTGTCGGAGGCGGACGTTATTGGGCGTCCGGGGAGGTGACCCCTTCCCCGGCGGGTGTTCGGCCCCGGGCCAAGGTTTGCGGACACGGCGGATGGTGCCCGTTCCGATAAAGGACGGCGTCCTCGCCATCCGCAACAATTGGCGGGCACACGCAGGTCTTTGGTTTCACCACGGAGACACGGAGGACACAGAGAGGTGTGCCGTGTTCCGCCAAAGGCACGGGAGGGACGGCGTCCTCGCCGTCCGCAAGAACACAGGCGCAGAGACTGCGCCCCTCCCGGGCGGCGTGCGCCCCCAAATAAACGGGCACGGAGGACCGTGCCCTTCCCGGCGGGCGTTGGCCCCTTCCACTGATTTCGGTCGCGCACATTTGAAGGCAAAGACAGAGGCATACACGGCGGGGGCAACTTTAGATGCCTTTTTGACAAAACATGCGTAGGCGGCCTGTCCGGGGGGATCGAGAATGCCGGCAGCTTGAAGGGTCGGTCGGTCAACCATCATCAACCGACAATGCGTATGAAAGCACGAAACGGCATTCGGCGCGGCGGTGTGGCGGGCGTGGTGGCAGGGTTGCTGGGGCTGTGGTCGGTATCCTCGCCGGCTCAATCACCCCTGTTGGTCCCCCGGCCTCTGACGCACCAGGACATTCACGATTACGGTCTGCCGACGAATTTGCAGGTGTCCGGCGGGTTGGACACGGTGGGCATCGGGCAACCGGTGTACCTGGAGCTGCTGCTGCCCAAGAGCATGACGAACGTGACCGGGGTGACCTGGGAATTGACGGTCAAGCCGGTGGGCAGTGCGGACATCCTGCTGGAGAGTCCGTTGGGGCCGAATGTGCCGGCGTTCGATCCCAGGGCACAGCTGGATTACAACGTTGTGGACCGGCGCTTGCTGAAGCCGAGCGCCGCCGGCCAATACAGTGTGCAGGTAACGGTCAACCTGGGCACCACGAACCTCGTGCTGCGACGAAACGTGTCCGCGGGGACGTACCTGGGGGCTTGGACCTGTGCGCTGTGCCACAGCGGCGGTGCGATTGCGGAGAACAAATATGCGCAGTGGCAGCAGACCGCCCACGCCACGTTCTTCCAACGCGCGATCAACGGGGAGGTGGCACCCTATTACCGGGCCTCCTGCATCCAATGCCACGTGGTGGGCTACGACACCGATCCCGCTGCGGTGAATGGTGGATTTGATGACGTGGCGGCGCAGTTGGGGTGGACGTTTCCGAGCCGGTTGAGTCCGACGAACTGGGCTGCCCTGCCGCAGGCCTTGAAAAATCTCGCCAACATCCAGTGCGAGAACTGTCACGGTGCCGGCAGCGAACATGCGCTGGCGCTGGGCCAGACCAACCTGTTCAACTGGCCGCGCATCACGGTGAGCTATAGTGCGGGCGACTGTGCCCAGTGCCACTCCGAGGAACCGTATCACGTCTACCCGCTGCAGTGGGCCAATTCGCGGCATGCGGTGGCGGTACGCCAGGAGCGTACGGACTGCGTGGGATGCCATCAGGGCATCGGGTTCATTGACCGCATGAAGGGCGTGCCGATGGCGCAACGGCGCACGCAGTACGAATCGATCAACTGCAGCGCCTGCCATGATCCGCACGACGCCACGAATCCCCATCAGTTGCGGGCCATGGGCCCGGTAACCCTGGCCGACGGGTTCACGGTGGTGGCCAAGGGTGGGAAGGGCCTGCTGTGCATGAACTGCCACATGTCGCGTCAGAACGCGACCAACTACGTGGAGGTGACGGCCGGCAGCAACAGGTTCGGTCCGCATTACGGTCCGCAGGCGGACATGTTGGTGGGTGCCAATGCGGTCACCTACGGCAAGGTGATCCCGAGCTCGGCGCATTACCAGGTGGTGGGCGACAGTTGCGTGGCCTGCCACATGCAGGACACCGACCGGGCGGATCCCGCGCACCTGCAGGTCGGCGGGCACACATGGAAGATGGCCTGGGACACCGGCTCGAATCGTGTGGAACTCGTCCGGGCCTGTGTGCAGTGCCATGGTGACATTGATACGTTCGACTTCAAACGACAGGACTACGACGGCGACGGCATCATCGAAGGGGTTCAGACCGAGGTGAAGGGTCTGCTGGAGAAGCTGGCCATGATGCTGCCGCCGGTGGGCCAGCCCGTGGTGGCCAGCGACACGGCAACCCGGAGCAAGTTCACGCGGGCCCAACTGCGGGCGCTGTACAACTACCTGTTCGTGCTGGAGGACGGCAGTTACGGCATCCACAACCTCAGCTATGCTGTCGGGTTGCTGAAGGCCTCGATTGCCGACCTGAGCGGCGACGCCAACAACGACGGTTTGCCCGACTGGTGGCAGCAGGCCTACTTTACCGGAATCAACGACCCGATGGCAGCGCCCAATGCCAGTCCCGCGGGCGATGGTGTGCCGAACTGGCTGAAGTTTGCGCTGGGGCTGGATCCGCGCGTGCCGGGGGTGGCGTTGCCGGACGGCGTGGTGTTTGTCCAGGGAAAGAACCTCGGCGGCGGGGATGAAAAAGTTCGCATCTACACGGCTGCCGAAATCACCTTCGACACCAAGCCCGACAAACGGTACCAGATTCAGGCCGTCTCCTCGCTGGGTGGCGGGTGGCAGAACATTGGCGCGCCCATCCAGGGCACCGGCCAGCCGGTCAGCTACCTGACGCCCACGCGGGCCAACGTCCAGCAATACTACCGGGTGATCGAGCTGGATTAACGATCTTCCACGCACCACACACCCGACCGCAACAGCACCCCTTCCTGGCCTCCGGGAAGGGGTGCTCATTTTTTGCGGGGCCCGCGTGCGCGGGGATGGGCGGCGACGGGGATCCAACCTGCCCCGGGGCGCATGGAAGAATCGGCTTGGGATCGCCGCACGGGGCGTGGACCGGCCCGGAGGAAAGTACGGGGGTCGAGGCACCCAAAGCGCGCCTCAACCTGCCCTGTCTTGTCCGGCCGGCGCCCGTTAACGCCCGCGCATAAGCGGCTGATGGTGCGGATCCAGGGAAGGCCCCGCGTCCCAGGACGCCGGGCCGGTGCACGGCAAAGGGGATGGGCCGGATGCACCCGGTCGCCGGGCGGGGGTATTGTGGGGGTATTGGGAGCGCACACGCCGTGCTGCGGCGGCGAAGTTGCCCCTGCAGAGTCACCACGTTGCCAGTGACCTTCAAACGGAACGCCGCGGGCAGGGATCTGATAAAGACTGGCGGCGGGTCGAAGGCCGGGAGCTGGTTTGGGGTGCCGGCCTTCTCGGACCGAGCCGGGTCGGCAGGTTTTGTCCGGTGAACGGAGGGTCAACAACCCCGGGCGGTTTCCGAAATACGGGAAAAGGCCCCGGAAAGAGCTGTAAGCCGAATTCTGTCTGCTCCGGGCTTGTGGCCCGGAGGAGAGTATCATTTATCTGCGCGGCCAGAACCCGGGACGCGTTCCGCGTGGGCGGAACTGAAGCGGGCCACTTCGAACGTCCCCTATTTGGCCTTGCACCCGATGGGGTTTGCCGTGCCTCGTCGCTTGCGCGAACGAGCGGTGGGCTCTTACCCCACCTTTTCACCCTTGCCGGTGCGCCGGCCCGACCGGGATCGGCCGGGATGCGCACAGGCGGTTTGTTTTCTGTGGCACTGTCCGTCGGGACGCCTCACGGCGTCGCCGCCCGCGTGTATCCCGCGCTGCACTCCTACCCGGGTGCAGGGGGTTACGCGGCATCGTGCCCTGCGGTGTTCGGACTTTCCTCCCCCGGGAAAACTCCCGGGAGCGATACTCCGCTCTTTCCGGAACCGCGGAAAATCTACGCCTCCCGGGGGCGCGGTGCAACCGGCCGGAGGCGTCGGAGGCCGCAGCGCGGCCGGGGGACCGGAGACAGCAACGCGCTCAGGAATCCACCACAGAGGCACGGTGGCACAGAGATGGCTCCCAGAGGGTTGCTGGCGAACTTTCTGACAAGCAACCTGCCTCCGCCCCAGCCCGCGAGGCGACTTCATCCACCCTGCCCCATCCTATGGAAAGCTCGCTGACGCTGTTGAACATTCCCCGTGCAGGCGTGGCATGACGAACAGACGCGGCATCTGCGCCGGGCCACCCTTGCCCTCCGGCAAAGCGGCGGCTGCTTTGTGTTCCCACCTTCCTTCTGCCCACGCCCGGATGTTCCCTTTTGTTCCTCTGTGCCCTCTGTGTCTCTGTGGTGGGTCAAGCGGGGACAGGGGTCTGGGCCCCTCCCGGCGGGCGGTTGGTCCGCCCTGTCATTACGGGTTCGCGGGGACGGTCTTCTCGCGGTCGGGCTGGATCCGGACCCGGTGTACCGGCCCGGGTCATTGCCGGGGCGGTGTCAAGGCAGAGGGGAATTCAAAACCGCCAGCTCAGGGTAAGGGCTCCGAACTCGCTCAGGTCCGGCTGTCCTTTGAACTCGCGGCCCCAGAACACGTAGGTGAAGGCGCACTGCCAGCGGCGGGTTTCCAAAACCCCGCCCACTTCGGCTGCGGGCACCCACCATTCCTTGTCCACCGAGGGGCTGTCTTTCCAAGTGTTTCCGTCCAGGGTGATGTTGCGGGCGACCAGGTTGCCATTGACGCCGCCGAAGAGGTAGACGCTCCAGCCGTGCTGCACGGCCCCGGGTTGCTGTCTGCGCGGTGCCGGCGGCAGATGGACCATGCCGCGCATGAGGGTGGTGCCGAAGTCGTCGGGGATCCGGTATCCCAACCGCACCTGACCGCCCAGCTGTCCCTGGGTGAGCACGTTACCGAGCATGACGTTGGCCAGGGGCAGAACTTCCACGGCCGGGCCGTCCGGGGCGCCCCACAGCCGGTATTTCCGTCGGTGCTCGTAGACCAGGTTGAGGATCGGTTCGTTGTGGAGCTGGCTACCCCAGCCCTGAGGCACCGCACTGCCGATGCGTTCGTGGACCCATTTCTGGGTGTCTTCGGCCAGGGACCATGGGCCCACGACGCCGGTGATGAATTTCAGGCCGTGATAGGTGTTGCGTTGTTGGAGGTGCAATGAGGCCGAGGCGTAAAGCAGGCCGGCGTAGGGGCGGTCCCGCGGATCCGGCACTACGCGGCGGGTGTCGGAGGGTGTGACCATGATTTGCCCGGCTTCGAAGCTTACGGCCACCTGGTCGGCGGGCCAGCCCTGACGATCCGTCCATGAACGTAGCCATCGGGGTTCCATCCGGAACAAAGCCAGGGAGATGCCGTCGGTGTAGAACCGGTCCGTCCCTCCGAAAGTGTCGTTTTCCCAACGGACGGAGAAGGACCAACCGGGTTCGGGCGTGGCACCGCAAACCGGGGTGAGGAATGCCGTTAGGCTGGTGACCAACGCCGCCCAGAATACGGGCAGCCTGTCGGGGTTGTTTTGCCACCGGGTGCGGTTCATGGGTCGGGGTTGGGGTAAGCCCGGCACGGCGCCCTCCCCTTGGCCCGGTCTGCGGACATTGTCTTGGCCGGGTGGTGAGGAGGCTGCTGGATCGTCGATCGGGTTTTGTGGATGGACCGGTTGCCTGGCTCAGGGCACCTTGACGACGCAGTTTTCCGTCCCAAACGGATTGGGGACGCGCAACGTGCATTCGGGATCGTCGCGCCATTCGCCGTCCACGATGAACCGGTAATGATAGGTTCCGGGCGGCAGGTTGACGGTCACGGTCCAGACGCCGTCGGGGCCTTTGTGCATGGGGATGGCCTGCTGCTGCCAGTGTGTGAAATCGCCGGCGAGCAACACGCTCATGGCCGTGGGTGCGTTGAACCGAAAGGTTTGACCGGCGGGCGAGGTGGCTGCCGATTCTTTGCGGGCCGTCTTGGCCGCGGTTTTGCGGGCTCGTTTCGTTGCCATAAGACCCTCCGTCGTTTTTTGAATGCTTGCTGCGCCCGGGCGTTCGGTCGGGGACGCACGGATATGCGTGCCCCGCCCGGCTTTGCCCTTCATCCACAGCATGATCCTGCAGCCCCGGAGCTGCAAGACCCAATGCGCGACAAACTTGTGACGGGTCGTGCACCAGGCGTGACGGCCGCCCGGAGGGATGGAAAGCCGCGACGGGTCGGGCTGTGGAGGGACGGGCACGATCTCGGGGACTGGTTCCGGCGTGGCGGATCGGCGGCTGTCGGGGGGCAGGTTTGCGGGCTTGGGGTGGTTCGGGGCCTTTTCAAGCGGGTCGTTCTGGCCTACGTTGGTGTCCGAGCAAGATCCGCAAACCATGCCGAGCGTTTACATCAAAACGTACGGGTGCCAGATGAACGTGCGGGACAGCGAGGCGGTGGCCGCGCAGCTGTTGGCGCGCGGTTACACCCTTGCGCCGTCGGAGGAGCAGGCGGACATCGTGTTGCTGAACACGTGCAGTGTGCGGGACCATGCCGAGCAGACGGCGCTGAACAAGATGAGGGCGCTGGCGGCCGATTTCCGTCGGAGCGGCCGGGAGGTGGTGCTGGGTTTTTTGGGCTGCATGGCGCAGAGCCGGGGAGCGGAGTTGCTCCGGCAGGTTCCCGGGGTGGACCTTGTGCTGGGGACGCAAAAGCTGCACCGGACGGCGGATTATTTGGATGAGTTGCTGCGGGGGCGCCGGACGGCGGTGGTGGACACGGCACCCGAAGCGGGCAGCGAATCCGCGATTCGGGAGCATTTGCCGGCCCTGAACGGTTCGACTCCGGTGACGGCCTATGTGAGCATCATGCAGGGCTGCAACCAGCACTGCACCTTTTGCATTGTGCCGCAGACGCGCGGTCCGGAACGGAGTCGGAGCATCCGGGACATTGTGGCCGAGTGTCGGGAGCTGGCCGCGCGCGGGGTTAAAGAGGTCATCTTGCTGGGGCAGATTGTGACCAGCTACGGGCGTCGTCCCGGCCCGGACGGTCGGCCGGGGTGGCTGGCGCCGGATGAACCCTGGCCGGTGGCGGACGGGGATGGCGGACGGCCCCGCTCGCCCTTTGTGCGGCTGCTGGAAGCCGTGCATGAGGTGGACGGGATCGAACGGATTCGGTTCACCGCGCCGCATCCCAAGGGGTATGGAGAGGATTTGATCGAGGCGTACGGTCGGTTGCCGAAGCTGGTGGAAAGCGCGCACCTGCCGGTCCAGAGCGGCAGCAACCGCATCCTGAAGCTCATGCGCCGCGGGTACACGCGGGAGCGGTTTCTGGAGATTGTCGCGCGGTTGCGGGCCGTCAAGCCCGGCATGGGGATCAGCACGGACATCATTGTGGGTTTCCCGGGCGAGACCGAGGAGGACTTTGAACAAACGCTGGAGCTTTGCCGGGAGGTGGAGTTTGACAACGTGTTTCTGTTCAAATACTCGCCGCGACGCAACACGCCTGCGGCGACGATGCCGGGGGCACTGCCGCAGGAGGTGATTGAGGAACGGCACGCGCGGGCGCTGGAGCTGATCAATCAGATCGCGCGGCGCCGGTACGCGGCGATGGTGGGTCGGACGGTGCAGATCCTGGTGGAAGGGCCCAGCAAGAAGAACCCGCAGCGCATGATGGGCCGGACACGTTGCAACAAGATCGTGGTGTTTGAAGGTTCGGAGCGGCACCGCGGTCAGTTGCTGGACGTACGGATCGTCCGGGCCGGTTCGTACACGTTGTACGGCGACCCGGCGATTGTGGGGATTGCGCCGGTCGAAAGGGGTGCGCCGGTGGACGAGGCGGAGGGATAACCCGCGCCGGTGACGGAGGAATGACGGGCGCAGGCTCCTCCCGGCCAGCAGTTCGGGGGTGCGATCGCCGGGGCTCTTGCCCGCCTGGCAACGTGTTGCCCGGCACCGGCATGGTTTTTGCCGGAGTTGGCATAAACCGCTTGAGCGCCGGGGTTTGGTCCGCACAATGGCGGGCATGCGGGCTGGGTACGGTGTGCGGACCGCGCTGTTGTTGGTGTGGGTGCTGGCCGGTTGTGCCGGCCCGCCGCGGCCCCGGTTTACCACCGTGTCCCCGCCGCCGCTGGACGTACCACCGCCGGGTTCGGAAGTTTCCGTGGTTCCACCGCCGTCGGTGCCCGGTTCGTGGATCTCCCTGCAGCGGTGGGCTGCCGGGCAGGGGCTGCCCCCGCCCCGGATCACGTCCACCAATCCGGTGACGTGCGACTTGCAGGTTGGGTCGGGCCTGTGGCGGTTTCGTGCAGGGACCACCGTGGCCCAGTGGGAGGGGCTGCAGATCCGACTGGGCCATGCGCCGCAATGGCAGGACCAGGAGCTGTGGCTGCACGAACTGGACATCGCCAAGCAGATCGAGCCCTTGCGAGGCCCGACGCTCATTCGACTGGGTCGCCCGCCCCGGGTGGTGCTGGACCCCGGACATGGAGGACAAAACACGGGCGCACGGAGCGTGGTGGACGGGCGCTGGGAAAAGGAATTCACGCTGGACTGGGCCCTGCGGGTGGCGGCCCTGTTGAGTGCGCAAGGTTGGGAGGTGATTCTGACCCGCAAGACCGACATGGACGTTTCCCTGACCGAGCGGGTGACCCTGGCGGAAAAGTCGGGGGCGGACCTGTTCCTGAGTTTGCATTTCAACTCGGTCAACGGCACCAACCACACGGGCGGCTTGGAGACGTATTGTCTGACCCCCACGGGCCTCCCGTCCACGCTGACGCGGGAGTTCGA
The DNA here is from genome assembly GCF_011044775.1 of Limisphaera ngatamarikiensis. Taxonomy (NCBI): domain Bacteria; kingdom Pseudomonadati; phylum Verrucomicrobiota; class Verrucomicrobiia; order Limisphaerales; family Limisphaeraceae; genus Limisphaera; species Limisphaera ngatamarikiensis. The sequence continues at coordinate 68,477 of NZ_JAAKYA010000052.1, forward strand.
CGACCCGGTGATGATGGTGCATCCCAACAATGCCCATGATGCGGCGAACCTGCAGTTGGCGGTGCGGCTGCATCGGGCGTTGCTGGAGGAGACCGGGCTGGCCGACCGCGGGGTGCGCCGGGCGCGGTTCATGACGGTGCTGCAGGGGCAGAACCGGCCTGCGGTGCTGTTGGAGGGGGGTTATCTCAGTCATCCGGAGGAGGCCCGGCGGATTGCAGACCCGCAGTTTCGTCAGCGTCTGGCCGAGGGGGTTGCGCGGGCCCTGATGTCGCTGGCGGCCGAATCGCAGTTCTGAATTCCATGGGCACTTCCGGGTTGGTGATTGTGACGGGTGGGGCGGGCTTTATTGGCTCGCACCTGGTGGAGCGGCTGCTGGCCGAGGGCCATCGGGTGGCGGTGGTGGACGATCTTTCCACCGGCACGTTGGACAACCTGCGGTCGGTCCGGAACGATCCGCGGCTGACGGTGGAGACGGCGACGGTATCCGGCTCGCGGCGTCTGGCCGGTTGGATGCGTCATGCCAGGGGTGTGTTTCACCTTGCGGCGGCGGTGGGGGTGGAGCTGGTGGTGCGCTCGCCGATTCATGTGTGTCGGGCCAATCTGCGGGAGACGGAGGTGGTGTTGGAGCTGGCGTCGCGGCGGCGTGTGCCGGTGCTGCTCACCTCCACTTCGGAGGTTTACGGTCGGAGTGCCAGGCCGGAATTCGCCGAGGAGGACGATCTTCTGATCGGTCCCCCCACCCATCCGCGCTGGACCTATGCCTGTTCCAAGCTCATGGACGAGTTTCTGGCCATGGCATACGCGCAGGAGCGGGGTCTACCCGTGGTGGTTACGCGGGTTTTCAACACGGTGGGCCCGCGGCAGACGGGTCGGTACGGCATGGTATTGCCGCGGTTCATTGATGCAGCCAGGCGCGGGGTGCCGTTGCGTGTGTATGGGACGGGCCGGCAGCGGCGTTGTTTCTGCTGGGTGCTCGATACCGTGGAGGCGCTGGTGCGGCTCTTTCGCTGTCCGGAGGCGTATGGGCAGGTCTTCAACGTGGGCAGCACCGAGGAGACGACCATTCTCGGGCTGGCCCGTCTGGTGATTCGGTTGTTGGGTTCGTCTTCGAAGATTGAGCGGGTGCCCTATGCGGAGGCTTACGGGCCGGGATTCGAGGACATGCAGCGCCGTCGTCCGCGGGTCACGAAGCTGGCCCGCTACACCGGTTTTCGTCCGCGAACCCCGCTGAAGGAGATCATCCTGCGGACGGCCGGGGCGGTGCCGGACGCCGGCGCAGCGGAGCACGGCACCGGCCCACGCGGTCGTGCCCGGCCCAAAGACGAATAAACCCCGTACGGGGTGCCCGTACAGGGTTGGGTCAACGTGGTGACTAACCGGGGCTTGTCGCGGTCTTGCGGAGGGCTTAGTGGCAGCCGCAACCGGAACCGCAACCGCAACCGTCCATGTCTTCGCGGGTCGGCATCCGCCCCAGTTCCATGGTCAGGGCGACCTGTTGCTGGATGGCCTGGCGCATTTCCTCCAGCTCGGTTTGGGCATCGAGGAATCCGCGGGCCACCTCGTTGGCCAGCAATTCCTCGCGCGCCTTTTCGAATTGTTCGATTTCCTCCTCGCTCAGAGGCTCGCCGAATTGTTGTTTCCGGCGGAGGGACTGGCCCAATCGAACCACTTCCTCGTACTGGGTCCGTGCCTTCTCGTCCTCCAGGAACGCCTGGATGCGCTGCTGGGCGGATTTGAAGCCCGCGTCTTCCAGGATGGTTTCACACAGCTCGCGGGTTTTTTGCCCGATCGCGTCGCTCTGGCTCATGGTGTCGTCTCTGCTCAATGGATGGTTTCTGCTGATGCGGTTGCCGGACTTTCCGGCCCCCGCGGTGCAACAACAATAGAGCAGTTCGGGCGAAACGCAACGGCGCAATCGAAACGGGCCCTGCTTTTTTTCGGGGCCGCCGACCGGCCCCATTGGACCGGGCGGGATGAACCGGGGCGCCGGCCGGGACGCGATTTGTGAACAAGGGCCGCTTGCCCGGTTCCAGACGCTCCCGTTACCCTCCCCGCATGGAGCACGCGGATTTCGTCCATCTCCATGTTCACTCGGAGTATTCGCTGCTGGACGGGGCCTGCCGCCTGGACCGTCTGGTGGAGCGTGCTCATGCGCTGAAGTTTCCCGCCCTGGCCATCACTGATCACGGGGTGATGTACGGGATCATTGATTTCTACCAAAAGGCCCGGGCGCGGGGCATCAAACCGATCCTTGGTTGCGAAATGTACGTGGCGCCGGGGAGTCGCTTCGAGAAGAAGACCCAGGCCGGCGGCCGCGACGTGTACCATCACCTCACGGTGCTGGCCTGCGATGAGACCGGCTACCACAATTTGATCCGGCTGAGCACCGCCGCCCATCTGGAGGGCTACTACTACAAGCCGCGCATTGACAAGGAACTGCTGGAACAGCATCGGCAGGGGTTGATCGTGCTGTCCGGTTGCCTGGCGGCGGAGATCCCCGAGCTGATTGTGCGCGGCCAGCTCGACAGGGCCCGGGCCACGATTGACTGGTTCAAACAGGTTTTCGGGCCGGATCATTTTTACCTGGAGTTGCAGGATCACGGGTTGGAGGAGCAGGCGCGGGTCAACCGGCAGTTACTGGCCTGGGCACGCGAGTTCGGCCTGTCGGTGGTGGCCACCAACGACGTGCATTATTTGGAACGCCATCACTGGCGGGCGCACGACTGCCTGATCTGCATCGGCACGCAGACAACCCTCGACGATCCCAGGCGGCTGCGGTATGCGCCCGAGCAATTCCATTTGCGGTCGGCCGAGGAAATGAAGGCCCGGTTTGCCGAGGTGCCCGAGGCCATCCGCAACACGCTGGAGGTGGCCGAAAAATGCAACGTGGAGATCGAGTTCGGCCGGCTGCATTATCCGGTGTTTCGTCCGCCGCCCCCGTACACGCAGGAACAGTACCTGCGCGTGTGGATCGCGGAAGGGTTGCGTCGCCGGTACACGCTGGCCGTGCGGGTGGAGGGCGAAAGCTTCGTGGTCGAGGGGATTGAACGGCCCGAATTGCTACCGGGCCTGCCGCCCGCGCCGCCGGACCGGCCGTGGTCGCCGGACGCGCCCGAGGTGCGTCGCGCCGTGGAACAGGTGCTGGCGCGGTTGGAAAGCGAACTGCAGGTCATCCAGCGGACCGGGTTCGTGAGCTACTTCCTGATCGTGGGCGATTTCGTCAAACACAGCCGGGAACGGGGCATTGCGTGTGCCGCCCGGGGTTCGGCCGCCGGCTCGCTGGTGACCTATTTGCTGGGGATCTCCAACGTGGACCCGCTGCGGTACGGGCTGTTGTTCGAGCGGTTCTTGAATCCCGAACGGGTCAACCCGCCCGACATTGACATTGACTTTGCGGACGATCGCCGCGCCGAGGTGATCGAGTACGTCCGCCAAAAGTACGGCCGGGACTGCGTGGCGCAAATCATCACCTTTGGCACGCTGGGCGCCAAAAGCGTGGTCCGCGACGTGGGACGCGCGATGGGATTGTCCTATGGCGAATGCGATCGGCTGGCGCGGATGATCCCGAATGATCCCAAGATCACCCTGGCCCGGGCGCTGGAGGTTTCCCCGGAGCTGCGGCAGGCCTATGAGACCGAGGAGGTCACGCGCGAGCTGATTGACACGGCCCAAATCCTGGAAGACCTGGCGCGCAACGCCTCCGTACATGCGGCCGGGGTGGTGATCGGGCCGGAACCCCTGGTCAACCTGCTTCCCCTCAAGGCGGACGAAAACGGCTCGCTGGTCACCCAGTACGCCATGGGCCCCGTGGGCGACCTGGGGTTGCTGAAGATGGATTTTCTGGGGCTCAAAACCCTGACGGTGATCCGGAACACCTGCGACCTGGTCCGGCAGACACGGGGGATCGAGATCAACATTGACCAGCTGCCGTTGGACGATCCGAAGACCTACGAGCTGCTCAACAAGGCGCAGACCCTGGGGGTGTTCCAACTGGAATCGGCCGGCATGCGCGAGTTGTGTCGGAAGTTCCAGCTCAGTTCCATCGAGCACATCACCGCGCTGATCGCGCTGTACCGGCCCGGACCCATGGATTTGATCCCCGAATTCCTCCGGCGCCGGCACGGCGAGGTGCAGATCGAGTATGAACATCCCCTGCTCGAGCCGATCGCCCGCGAGACCTACGGCATTCTGATTTACCAGGAGCAGGTGATGCAGGCCGCCCAGGTGTTGGCGGGATACTCGCTGGGCGGCGCCGATCTGTTGCGCCGGGCCATGGGCAAGAAAAAGCCCGAGGAAATGGCGAAGCAACGGGACATTTTCGTGCGCGGGTGCATGGAGAAAAACAACATCCCGCCCGCCAAGGCCCATCAAATCTTCGACCTCCTGGAAAAGTTCGCCGGCTACGGCTTCAACAAATCCCACGCCGCCGCGTACGCCATCACCGCCTATCAGACCGCCTGGCTCAAGGCCAATTACACGGTGGAGTTTCTCTGCGCCATGATGACCAACGACATGGCCGACACGGAGAAACTGGCCCAATACATCGCCGAGGCCCGGTCATTTGGCATCTCGGTGCTGCCGCCCCATGTCAACGAAAGCGACGTGCATTTCACGCCGGTCCGGACGGGTCCCGAGGGGCCGCCGCAGGCCATCCGGTTCGGTCTGGCGGCCATCAAGGGTGTGGGCACGGCCGCCGTCCAGAGCCTGATCCAGGCCCGGCAACAGGGCGGACCTTTTCGATCTCTGTTCGATCTCTGCGAGCGGGTGGACACGCGGGCGGTGAACCGGCGGATTCTGGAGGCGTTGATCAAGGCGGGGGCCTGCGACGGGCTGGGACCCAACCGGGCCACGCTCGTGGCCCAGATCGACCCGGCCCTGACGCGCGCCGCGCACGTTCAGGCCGATCGTCAGCGGGGGCAACGGTCGCTGTTCGGCCTGTTGGGTGAGGAGGCGGACGTACCCGCCGAATCATCATTGCAATTGCCCGAATGGCCGGCCCACGAATTGCTCGCCCACGAGAAGGAACTGCTGGGTCTTTATCTCACCGGTCATCCGCTGGCACCGTACAGTCGGTTGCTGGAGCAGTACGGCCTGGCCACGGCTGCCACCGTTGCCCAACTGCCGCCACGGAGCACGACGCGGCTGGGCGGGCTGGTCGTGTCGGTCCAGGAGGGTGTCAGCCGGAAGTCCAACCGGCCTTATTTGACCGCCACCCTGGAGGACATGACGGGCACGGTGCAGCTACTGTGTTTCGAGGAAGCCACGGAACGCTGCCGGGCGGTGTTGCAACCGAACGCCGTGGTGATGGTGGTGGGTGAGACCGGTACCGAGGAGGGTTCGGCCAAGCTGTTCGTTTGGGATGCCTTCCCGCTGGAGGAGGCGCCGGCACGATTCACCCGCGCCGTCCATTTCCGCATCTATCCCGGGGCGGCCAAACCGGAAAACCTGGAGGCAATCCGACAACTGGTCGAAGCCCATCCGGGCCGATGTCCCCTGTACCTCTGCTTTGTCCGGCCGAACGATGCCACCGTGGTGTTGGAGACCCATGAACGGTTCTTCGTCCGGCCGTCGCCGGCGCTTGAGGAGGCGGTGGAAAGGCTGCTGGGCGAAAACAGTTACTACGCCAGGATTGATCGTGACCCGCCCGAACGCCCCGCCCGCGGGTCGCGCCGCAACGGCAACGCGGGCGCCGCCGTCAACGGGAACGGCCGGGGCCGACGCAGCTGAACATTACCGGGTCGCCCGCTGCACAGGGCGCCGGCTGCAAAGCGCATCGCCGTTAGGTCCACCAAACCGGACCTTATCCGGGCCAAGGTGCGGCCGGCCCGTCCCGGTCCGGGAGCATGGCGACCCCGTGCCGGCGCCCCGCAACTGCCCAATTCCGCGGGCCGCACGGGCAGGGTATGGTTGGACAGGGCCCCAGTTCAGCTCACGAAACGCACATTGTTCTGCGAACCGAAGGGGTTGGGCACGCGCAGGGTGCATTCCGGATCATCCCGCCACTCGCCGTCCACCAGAAAACGGTAGTGATAAATGCCCGGGGCCAGTGGAACGGTCACCTCCCAGACCCCGCCCGGGCCCTTGCGCATGGGGATGGGCGCGTTTTGCCAGTGGGTGAAATCGCCCACCAGCAACACGCTCATGGCGTCCGGAGCGGTGAATCGGAACGTCTGCGGAATCCCCTGCCCCGTCGGGGTCGCCGGCCTGGGCACGGCGGCGCCCGGCGCGGCCGACGTTGGAGATGAGGTGTCCATCCTGATGCTGGTCTTCTTGCGAGCCATGGCAAAACATACGTGCGTTTGCGGGTTTGCAAATCGCGGGTCGGGCTGTCTTGAAACGCGGCGCCGGCCAACACACCCGGATGGCCGGCCGCCGGCCCGCCCTGCCGGTCAAAACTGGTAAACGACGTTGACGGCCAGGGAAACCGCATTGTCTGCACGGCCGTTGAGGAATTCGCCGCGGCCGTTCAAATCATGATCCCAGCGGACCTCCAACCGCCCGAGCGTATGATCCCAAAGTTGACAGGCCAGCGTGCCGGTGAGCCCGAACAATTGCACATCTCCCGACCCCGAGTACCCGTACGCCCCGGCCGAGCCGGTTGCGTACTCGGCCCGCGCGTTGACCTGCCACTTTTCCGTGGCTTGATACATCAGGTAAAGGCCGGTGGCATTTTCATAGGAACCGTCGAACAATCCGTGAGCCCGATAATCGTAGGCCACGCCGACCGACAACCCCTTCAGCGGCGCGGGCACGGTGAGCCCGGCAAACCAGTTGACCATGTCCCTGGCCCCAACCCGCCCCGAATCCATGGCCCCGAGGTACAGTTTAGCCCCCGCGGCCCATCCCAGGGTCTCCGGAGCCGTGAGAACGATCGAACCCACGTAACTCAGGACCGAATCCCCACCCGAGCGGGCGTTGATGCTGTTCAAGCCGCCTCCATCGGCCACCCCGGCCGAGAGCGACAACCACTCCTCCACGTCGTAGGACGCCAACACACCGGTGTGAATGATCGGTTCGATGAAGTAACCGTAGGACCGGCTGTAGTTCGGATTGCTGCCGGACTCGAACACCTCGTACCCCATGATCGTGTCCCACACGCCCACCTTGAAGGTGAGACCCGAGCCCACGGGCGCGCGCAAACTTACGTGGGCGTTTTTCACTGCGACGTCCCCCGGTGCGCCCCCCAGGGGTGACAACGATCCCAGCGTATTGGCGTCCGGACCAAACAAGAGTTGCACCCGGTACCCGGCCGCCCAATCCGACTCATCGAGTGGCTTTTCCAGCACCAGGGAGACCACGTTGAGGTTGAATCCGTTCTGCTTGTCGGCGCCGTCAAAAGAACGGCCGGGCAGGAGGTTTGCCGCGCCCGGGCCCGGCAACCAGATGGCGGACGTGTCCACATAGCCGCTGAGGGTGGTCGGCGCCACACCCGTCAGCACCGGCACGGCCGTTTCCTCCGCTTGCACCGCCGTGCCGGCGCCAATCATCCCCAGGGCCATCAAGGCCCGGCTGTAATGTCTCCGCTCGGTTTTCTTTCGCATGATCCCTCCGTGGTTCGGTTCGATTTTCTTGCATGAACCGGGCCGCGCGAACGGGCCACGATCTCGTGGGCGGTCCCTTCTTCGACCGCCGCTGCGACCATCTTTCCGTTCCACCGGCCCGACGACCCGGCGACGGTTTCGCCCGCTCATCAGCAGGGGCCATGCCGTCCCGGTGAATCCGCACCGCCCCGCCCGGGCCGCGTTGTTGCTGCTCAAAATCCACCACCCGCGCAGCGCAGGACTGCTGCTCTTTTTGCCGTATGCTCAAATCGCGCCAGTGGCCCCCGGTTCTGTGGAACCTTTCGCGCCAGCCCGTTCCAAGCTGCTCTGGGAGGTCGAAGGAACCCGCAGAACCGGCTTGTCGTCCTGTCCGCCAACCCACCCACAGAAAGCCGGCGTCAGGCGCTCGACCGGCGAGGAAAAGGACCCCGCGCGCGCGCGGCTCAGCCTGGCGTCTGCCGGACAGAGGTCCGCGGTTGTATTTGAAGCCAAGGCCCTGTAACGGCCGTTGGGGAACGACGAGTCCTTGGGCACAGACGGCCAGGAGTACACCCGGCCCGGCCGGAAACGTGGGACCTTGTACGGGTGAACCACCGGGGTCACAAGCCCCGGCGACGTCGTGCACGCTCGCGTGCCTCCCGCAGGGCGTCGTACGTGCTTGAACCCGTGCGTCCCGGTGCTCCGGCGGGCTTTGCCACATCCGTTTGCCGGGGACGTCCGGGCGCCGGGTCGGTCGGGGCGGTCTGCACCGCGGGCTGGCCGGAGCGTCTTCGCCATGCCCCCCACAGAGCCGACCACCTGCGTCGAGTCGGTACCGACCACGCCGTCGGGGTGACCTCGGCGGTTTCACCGGGCATGGCCGTCTGCATTTCCCGATCCGTGCGGCGGGCCAGTCCCGCGCTCAGCCAACCGGTGTACCGTTCCCACACCTCCGCCAAAAACAACACCATCGCCGCCAGAAACAGCCATGGCGTCAGCTCCAACCATCGCCGGCGCACCGGCAGTTCGCTCCAAATGCGCGGGATTTCGCCGCGTTCCCGACCGCCGGTGGCAGCGGCCAGCTCCGCCAGGGTCGTCGAACCGCGACTTTGCAGGCCGGGCGCCAGTTCAGGTGAATACGGCAGGCAGACCGGCGGCAGGGTGAGCGGTGGCCGGCCGGGAATCTCCAGCACATGGACGCGCGTCTCGGTGCTCTCCAGCGGAACCACCGCCTCCAGCAGGTCCGCTGATCGCCATTCCAACGGCACCGTCTCCCGCCGCGGTGGCAAGCCCGCGCGCACCGTCAGCGAGGTCAGTCGTGGCGTACCCCCAAGGCTTTCCTCGCGCCGTTGCGGGTCCAGGTGCACCTGCACATAACACGCCCCGTCGCGAATCTCCTGCCTCAGGAACAGATCCGGATTCGATTCCTCCTGCCGTCCCATCGTCCAGCGGGCCAGCGTGGTGTAGAACTCGCCCACGCGATCCCATGAGGCCAGTGGCCCGGCGAACTGCCCGTCCGCCTCACCGCTGAACGTCAACACGCGGCCCAATCCCGCGTTCCAAAACGCCACCACCGGCGCCGCATTTTCGTCCGTCGTCACCGCGGCCTGTTGCGCCCCGGGCCGCAGGAAGCAGAGGTTGTACCCGCCCACGGGCGGCGGTTCCCCTTCGAAACCCAGCCCCAACACACGTTGCGCCGGGGTGAACCGGAACGGTGTCACCCCCTCCACGAACGCCAGGCGCGCCACCGTGAAGGTGTCCTGGGCGAACAACCGCGGGATCTCTTCCGCACTGGCTGTGAAATAGCATTCGCCGCCGCCCAGCTGCGCGATCTCCTTCAGCAACCACGCATCCTGATCCGCCTCCGTGCCCAATCCGATCACACTGACCGTCACGCCCGCCTCCCGGCATTTCTCCAACAGCGCGCGATACGCACCCGGTTCCTCGGAATCTGCCGCGTCGGCAAACAGGATGATGTGCCGGCGCTGGGCCCGGGATTCGAGGATCATACGCGCCGCCGCAGACAACGCCTCGTAGATGAAAATGCCACCGCCCATGGACTGAATCGAAAGGATCCGCCCCCGCCGGGCCGCGTTCCGTTCCACACGATCCAACTGCACGATCACGTGGGGCGAACTGTCCACGGCAATCACACCGATTTCGTCTCCGGGTCCCAACAGGTCCAGCACCTGGACCGTGCCCAGGTTGGCGAGGTCCATCTTGGTCCGCCCGCCCCCGACGGGGGCGGCCATGCTGCCCGACCGATCCAGCGCCACCACAATCGCCACCGACTGCTTCAAATGCTCGCGGGGCGATTCCAGGGTCAACGGCAGGACCCGCTCCAGCGGCGACCGGAAATATCCGCCCGCACCGAAACCCTTCGGCCCGCCGGTGAGCATCAATCCGCGACCCGTACCCTCCACCCATAACGCCAGGTTCTCCAACCCGACCGATCCGATCACGCTGGCCGGCACCTGCTCGAGCAGCACCGCGTCATACGCCATCAGAGCGTCCGCCGTCCATCGCACAGCCCCGGGCCGTTGCGCCACCACGCGCAGCCCGCCCGCCCTCAACAACCGGACCAGCCCGGACGACTCCCCCGCTTCCGACGCCACCAGCAGGGCGGGTTCACCCCGCACCATCAGCAGCGCGCGCGCCCGGTTGTTCTCCGGCACCGGATCCTCCGCCGCACCCTCCACCTCCAACTCGTATTCCAGCAACCCATGGTCAGGCGCCAGGTCCCGGAACATCAGCCGCGTCAAACCCGTTTCAACCCTTCGGGAACCGGAGGCCAGGACCCTGCCATTCCGCAACAGGCGATACCGAATCTCCTGGTCTCCAGGCGACCAAACCCAGGCCGTCATCAGGAACCCCTCCGAGGGCGCCGCACTCTGCGGCACGTCGAAACTCTGGATCCCGACGTCCCCCGCCTCCGGTCGGCTCAGGAGCCGATAATCAATCGCCACACCCCGTGCCGCCGCGCGGGTCGCCGCCCCAATGGGATCGCGCCCCGTCCATTTTCCGTCCGACAGCACAAGGATCCGGCCACCAGCCTCGTCAGGGATCAACGTCAGGGCCGTCTCCAGCGCCTCCGCCAGGGAGGACTGGTCCCGACCCACCTCCGCACGAAACCCGGGAAACGCACCCCGCTGCGGCAGGCTTTCCACCACAGCCCGCTGCCCGAACGCAACCACCCCCACCTCATCCCGCGGACGCCGGCTCCGCTCCAACAGTCGGATGATTTCCTCCTGGGCTGCAGCCGCCTGCGCCGGCATGGATGCGCTCCGGTCCGCCACCACAATCACCACCCCGCTCCGATCCGGCAGCCGCACCGCCAGCCGGGCCAGCGCCAGGACAATCAACACCAGGGTCACCCCGCGCAACCAACGTTGCCACCGCCCCGGCAACGGCCACAACCACAGCGCCACCCCCGCGGGCAACAGGAGCAACAACCAGATCGGCTGCAGAAACGTGATCATGCCGCCCCTCGCCGTTCCGCCAGCACCCCATACAAATGCCCCAGCACACACACGCAGGCCAGCAAGCCCAACCACGTGCTCCACGGCGCCGATTCCTGCCGGGCCCGGACGTCCACCCGCCACGTCCCCCACACCCCGCGGTCGCAACCCGAAAGATTCGTCTCACCCTCGGCCAACAGATTGACCGCCAGCCATTCGCCCTCCGCCCCGCGATTCACCCGGTACAATCCGGCCCGGGGCGGCACAAATACACACGGATCCAGACCCGTGTCCGCGGTCCATTCCCATCCGTCCGGCCCCTGAACCGTGACGCCGCGGCCTTCATGGACCACGGCCACCTCCGCCCCCCGGCGCACGTTGGTGTCCCGCAGACCCGGCAACCGGCTGCCGCGCCAATGCAGCAGATTCCAAAACAGGATCGGCCAGTCGGGGCTCTCGTGGAGAGTCGAATGTTCCAGGTCGTACACAAACGTCAGATGGCGCGCGCCCTGCGCAGCGGCGCGTTCAGCGATCAACGGCACGTTTCCCGCCAGCAGGATCGGAACGAGATCGGGCGCCTCCATTTGCCGCCCGCCCGCCCACAGAACGCCCTGCAACGTCAGCCCCTCCATCAACGGATGCGTCCGGTCCGGCAGGAAGGGGCCCGCGAACAGCACCGGTTCCTCCGGGCCCAGCCATTCCACGGTCCAGGTCCGGGCCGGCCACGCTCGAGCGGCTCCCTCATGAATCACCAGGTCCGGCACCTGCGTCGCCGGCCGGTAAAGTCCCGTGGCCTGCAGTGTGCGTTCGACCAGGGACTTCAGCGCAACGTTCGTCAGGGCCAGCGCCACGCTCACCATCCGCCGGGGCGGCGGCGCCAACCAGACCGTGTTGTCTTCTTCAAGACCGTCCGAGCCCAGCACCGCCGTGACCACGGGAGCGTCTGCCGGCACGTTGAAGACCCACCGGTGCCGTTGGCCGGGGGCCAGAGACAGCTCTTTCCGATCCCACACTTCCGTGCCCACACGGATCACCAGCTCGGTCTGGTGCGTCCCGGTTCCGCCATTGAGCACCTCGAGGAAACAGCGGTCGCGCTCCCCGGCCGTCGTCCGCGCTGCACCCACAAAACCGGCGTTCGCCACCCGTTGACCGGCTGCGTACCAGACGAGGCCCTCACCCGGATTCAGCCCCTCCGGCGGCGGCTGGTCCGTCAACACCAGTACATCCGCCTGGTTGCGGCTCCACTCGGTCGCCAATCCAATGGCACGTGCCAGATCCGACGCCGGCGCTTCGCAACGCCACGCCTCCAGCCGTTGGCGCAACGACCGCACGTCCGCACCGGTCCCTTCCAACGTCCGCGGCGTGGACCCGGCCAGAATCAATCGGACCGCGGAATGTCGCTCCTGTCGGAGCCGCTGCTCCAGAAACCGGAGGGCTCGTTCCCGGGCCGTGGTTCCACCGCTGCGCGCCCGCATGGAGACGGAATCGTCCAATACCACGATCAACGGTCGTCCACCGCGCCGGATGTTCCAGTCCGGTGACGTCGCCGCCAGCACCAACAACACCAACACCAGCAATTCCAACCAGAACAACCACGGCAGGCGCAACCGTTCGCGTCGCGCGCCCACGGTGCGCGGTTGTGCCGGCAACCGCCACAGCATCAGGCTGGCCACCAGCCAGGGCCGAAACCGGTTCCTCAGAAAATACACCAACACCAGCACCGGCACAGCCGCCAGCCCGATCAACGCCCACGGATGCAGAAACAATGGCATGCTTCCACCTTCAGCCGCCCGACCCGGGTCCATACCCGACCGATCCCGTCCCGGGCAGCCGGCTTCAACCCTGTGTCGCTTTCGATCATGCGCTTTCCGTCCCGCTCCTCCGGCCGGGCGCCGGTGTTAACCGGGTACCAGGAGACCCAACCGGTCCAACCCGAGCCGGCCTTCCAAAACCTCCTCCGCCACCACCGTCGTCAGCCACGCGCCACACGCACGGCATGTCCCCGCCCAGGTCTCCTGCCACCGCGCCAGGGCCGAGCGATACTGCCTTACCACCTCGTGATCCACATGCAGATCCAGTGCCTCCCCCGTTTCACTGTCCGTCAATCGGACCCCTCCCCGGGCGGGCGGATCCAGCTCCTCCCGCGTCAGGATTTGAACCACCACCAAGCCGGCCCCGCCGGTCACAAGGCGTCGGACCACATGCGCCGGTTCGCCCGGCCACAACAGATCACTCAAAAACACCCGCATCCCCAGCCGCTGCAGCCGGGGCGGCAACCCTTCCAACGCCTCCTCGGGTGTCCGTACGCTTTCGAACTCCAGACCGTCCCAGATGGACGGAGACCACACGTCGTTGCGCAATCGTTGAAAGCCTTCCCCCGAAAGCCACACCGCCCGCGTGCACAGGCTGCGGCCGGCCGCCACGGCCAGGGCGCCGGCCAGATACGCCACTGCGGCGCCCTTCACCGTCCCTTCCAGGTCCATGGACCGGGACCCGTCAATCAGCAGGTCCAAATGCGGCGTGACCTCTTCCCGGAACAGCTTGATCGCCATCCGGTCCGTCCGCGCATACACGTTCCAGTCCACGAAACGCAGATCGTCCCCGGGCTGGTACTCCCGGTAATCCTGAAAATCAATCGAGGTGCCCACGCGCCGTCCCAGCCGGGCCCCCATGGCCCCGGACGGGCCCAGGGGCGGCCACTCCAGCCGGTAAGCCGACCCCTTGCGCTCCCCATCCCTCAATGCCTGGCGAATCTCCGGCTTCATCGACTGTTTGCCCGGGGCCCCGCGTCGGGCCGGTTTGCGAGTCCTTCACCCTGCAGCCCGATCACCGGGCAGCCCGCAGGCGACGCATCCCGGTGGGAGCCCTTCCTCGTCAACCCGCACCGGACAACACCGGCGGCACGGCGTTCAACCCGGCTGCTTCCCCCGGCTCGGCCCTTCGGAATGCCCGTGCCTGCTGCACAAGCCAGGGAAGGTTCAACACCACCCCGGCGGCAAACCACAGGCCCGATACCCACAAATGGGACCTCAGGTCTTTCCACTCGACCACCAGCAGGGCATTGGTGATGCTGCCACCGTGGTAAGACGCGAATAGTGCCATATCGATGGGGCCGGACAGTGCCATCCATACGTAAGGCACTACCATGGCCCAACCCGCTACCAGGATCACTGGCAACGTCGCCTTCCACCCTGATGCCCGCGGCCAGAAGCGCCGTTGCAGGTACAGACCCGTACCCGTGTAGGCCAGCAGGTACAACACCACTGCCGTCGTTCGCAGTACGGCGTGCGCCTCCTCACTGGCCGAGTCTGCCCACAACGACACCGGACCGTGCCACATGGAAACCGCCCACCACATCACCCCCAATGTTCCCGCCAGCAACAGGGTAGCCCACGCGAGTCCCCCGGCCCGCCCGTTGTAAAACAGAAAGGCCGCCACCCGCCCTGGCCACCATTGGGGAATCGTGCGCCGCACCCGGGGCCGCAAACCATCGCGTTGCATGACCAGCAGTCCGATCCCCGGCACCATCAACGCCACGGTCACGATACCCCACACCAGAACCCTGTCAGCTTTCAAATCAACCCACGCGCAGGCCATACTCAATCCGCCCACCACCAGCCAGCAAACCGTGACCCACGCCCGCAACGGAAGCGCACGATTGGCTGACGACGGCGATAATAATGCCACCGCCCCGGCATAGCCCAAAGCGCACACCGCAACAGGCCACGCCACCGACAACAGCCTCTCGGCGGTCAATCCCGGGCCCGTCGGCGTAGCCAGACCGAAACCGGCATACGCGCGTGCCATAAACATGCTTACCGACCAGACAACCTGACCAACCAAAGCCGGCAAAAGGATCAACACAAACAGGCCGTACTTGACGACCCGGTTCCATGGCGTACACGCCAACAAGAGGGCGAACACCCCGACGAAGACCGCGGAGCTCCATGCAGACCAGGCCGCTGCGAGAACCATTCGAAGATCCACACCACCCAACAACGTCGTCAGGGCCAGCAAAGGGGTTCCGGCGCAAACATACAGAAACCCCACGTACGCAGCCGCGTAAAGCTTGCCCCGGACCACTTCAGCCGGAGTCATTCGCGTGGCGTACAACAGCTCCATCCCGTCCTCCTCCCGGTCTTGTGCGGTTCGTCCCAGTAGCTGCTGGGCCACGGCTCCGATGGTAACCAGATTCATCCAAAAAGCCATGATGCCCATCACAAAGATCCCGGCGGTCTCCTCCGCCGCAGCAAGTCCCGGGGCCGCTCTCAGGGACCCGAAGAGGACCATCAACAAGCCCTGGAAACACAGTCCGATCATGAGGATCCGGCTCCGCAAAGCCTGCCGCAGTTCCTTCACAAGGACGGGATTCCAGTCCCGTCGCCGTAACCACTCCCGGCACCCGGGCCACCATCGTCCCGGCTTCCACCACCCCTTGAGTTCCGCAAGGACCTTCATGAAACCTCCCCCTGCGTCACCTTCAGGAACACATCCTCGAGGTCGGCACGGGTCTGACGAAACTCCAATACATGAAACCCCTCGGCCACCAGCCGCGCCAGAATCTCGCACGCCACGGCGCCGTCGCCGGACACGTCGAACAGCACCTCTTGGGGCTGCAACTGCACCCGCTCCACCCGCGGCATCTGGGCCAGTATCCGCACCAGGCGCTGGTATTCCTCGTGCGGCGGCGTCTCCAGCAGGCGCATGGCAAAGGTCCGGTGCCGGCTGCTCTCCCGCACCACCTCCTGAATCGGTCCCTGGGTCACCACCCGCCCGCGCTCAATGATCACCACCGCCGTGCAAATCTCCGTCAGCTCCGCCAGAATGTGCGAACTGATGAAGATCGCCTTGCCCCGCTGGGCCAGAGTCAGGAGCAACTCCCGCAGCTCCACCCGTCCCCGCGGATCCAGACCCGCCGCCGGCTCATCCAGGATCAGCACCTCCGGGTCATGAATCAGCGCCCGTGCCAGGCTCACCCGCTGTTTCATCCCCTTGGACAACGCCTTGAGGGTCTTGTCCCGAAGGCCCGTCAGCCCTGTGAATTCCTCCACTGCCGCCAGAACATCCGCCCGTTCCCGGCGCCCAATCCGATGTGCCCGCGCAAAAAAATCCAGATACTCCCGCACGGTGATGTCCGGGTACCCGGGCAAAGTGTCCGGCACGAAACCCACGCGCCTTCGCGCCACCTCCGGATATTCGCACACCGACACTCCGTCCAACAGTACGTCCCCGTCCGTGGGCTCCTCCACCGTTGCCATGATTCGCATCGTGGTGGTCTTGCCCGCCCCGTTCGGCCCCACAAAACCCACTATCTGGCCGGACTCGAACGAAAATGACACTCCGGCCAGGGCGATCGTCCGCCCGAATTCCTTTCGCAGGTTCCTCACTTCCACTCGCATAACCCGCTCATCCCGGCCTTCTCATCCGTTGCCGCATCGGCTCCATCCTTTTCCCCGCTTACGGGGCCATGCATCATGGCGGCTACCGCTGCACTCTCGGATCGAAGATTCCGTACACGATGCAAGGGCCCGGCATACGCCGTGTCCCGACCCCCGGGGCAAGGCCCGTTCCCAAGAAAGGATTCTCCTCCAGCTCCGCCAAATATGTGCCGGGACGCAACAAGCGCTCCTGCCGGTTCGTCGCCCATGAACCAAATCCGCCAAAGCCCGCCTCTCTCCAAAGGTCCGCTGGTACCACCGGCTTCACCCCGATATTGGGCAACCGACCTGCCGGTTTCAGAGTCGCGCGCGCGCCCGCCTCAATGTCCGATCCCTCCCACAGCCTGCCCTCCGGATCGGCCAACCGCAGGCGCACCAGCCGCGTTCCCAGTCCATTGATCACTTGCAGTTCTTCTCCGGCCCGTTCCCACTCGAGGCGTTCCCGGCGCGTTTCGGATTTCCGGACCAAAAACATCGCAGGCACCCGGGGCCGGACCCAGTCGCCGACCAACGTCTGGCCCCGCGTCCAATCCACCACGCGCCGGGCCGAACCCGCGCTCACAAATCGGTCCAACTCTATCAAGGGCGTCAACTCGGTCTGCTCATCGAAAGACAACCCGTCCCGTGGCGGCAACACCGAGTAGTACCCCAGCCCGGCCACGGTGGATGCCCGGTGTTGAACCTGATCCAATACGGTAAAACCCTCCAATCCGACCCGCGTCTGAATCCCCTCCTGCAACACCGGCACCATCAACACCCCGGCCGTGGTCAACGCCGAGAGTAGCGGCAGCGTCCAGAGCAGGGTGGAACGCCTCCCGGACCGCCAAACCAGCAACCACTGCACGGGACCCAGCACCACCACACAACCCAACCCCAGCAACACAAACCACCGGAGACTCAACCCGGTTTGGATTCCCAGGTCCAATGCCCGGTTGGCGGTGTCGCCGCGCGGCAGGGTCTGCCAGAACCGTTCACTACTGTCCGCAAGTTCCCGGAGTCGCACCCGCAGCAGGTCGTGATCCATTTTCTCCAAAGCATCCTCCGGCATCACCACGCACCAACCCAGCCCCACTGGGTATTCCTTTGCGCCGGAGGGATGGGTCTGTTGAAGGCGGGACCATGGCTCCGGCACTGGTAACTCGCCGAAGACGAACAGGTTGCCCCCGCACTCCACATACCGCCACAAGGCCTCGGCCACCTCCGGCGGCAATGCCCGTACGTCCGAAGGGCCCAAAATCACCGCATCGAACGGCGTATAGCTCAGCCAGTGAGAGCTCCAGGACCCCACCCCAAACGCAGGGCGAACACAGGTCCGACCCACGGAACCATAACTCGCAAGGAAGCCGGCATTTTCGCTGCTGGCCCGTGCGTCCAGGGCCCATGCACTGCCGTCCGGGCCCGCCAGTTCCACTGCGTCTACCGAAACATCCGAGGCCGATAGGCCCGTGAATTCCAGCCGTACCAACCTCACCGGCTCGTCCAGAGCGCCCAGGGACAGTTCCCGCACCACGGGCGACGAGGGACGCACGGGGCTCGCCGGCTTGGGCGGCATGTTCGTTTGCACCAGCGTCCGCCCGGAGACACCCACCACCGTCACGAACGGCCCGGTCATCGTGCCGGAATAATGGCTCATGTCGTAAAGGCGCAGGTGGTCCGCACGCATCGGTCGGAACTCCAACTCCAACCAGTGCGGTCCGCGACTTTTCGGGTCCGGCTTCCACACGCCGCCCCGCGCAAGATCCCCGGCATCTGAGGGTCCCGTGGCCTGCTCCGCCCCGTGGGGCCCTGCGCTGCCCCCCAAAACGGATCGGGCGCGGTCCTGGTTCACTCCAAGAGCAACCAACATGACCGAATGGTTCCCTGGAGTCCTGGTGGCCACGTACCATTGCCGCATGTGCTGATCCAGGTCGGGGGCCTCGATCAAACCCTGCTCGCGCCCGTCCACCTCCACCACCAATCGGCCGTCTCCCCAGATCGGCAACGGAGGCAGCCACAGGGGAACCTCCATACGCCCGCCCGGCGGCACCACAATCGTGCGCTCCACATGCTTCAAAGACCCCTCTGACCCAAAGGACGAGTGGGGCAGACGCAAGCGGACCTGTCGTGCCCGTCGTTCCGAGTGATTCTCCACCCAGGCCCGCACCTCGAGATACCCGTGCCTGGTTAACTCCGAATACGGCGTCGCCAGAGTGACGGTCACATCCCCAAAAGTACGCTGCTGGGCTCGAACCGGACCTGGCCCCAGAGCCAGGGCCAACACCAGCACGCCCGACCGCCACCCGATCCACCCCAGCCAGCCGCAACGACCGCGGCCCCATCGCCCCAACAGGTTACCTTTCCACCAGCTCCACATCGCGAGGCAACTGCAGCTCCGTCTCCTTCAGCTTCTCCAACACCGACTGCACCACCGACGACGCCGTCACCCGATCAAACCGCGCCTGGTAATTCAAAATGATCCGGTGATTCAGCGCCGGTTCGGCCACCGCCTTCACATCCTCGAACCCGGCACTGGGGCGCCCCGCCAGCAACGCATGCGCCCGCGCCGCCTCCGCGATCGCAATCGCCGCGCGCGGCGAGGCTCCGTGCGCCACATACCGCCGCACCGGTTCCGGCGCCTCCGGCCCCTGCGGATGCGTGGCCGCCACCAACCGCGCAATGTACCGCGACACCGCACGCGGCAGGTAAATCCGGTCCATCGCCTCAAACAACCGGTCCAGGTCCCCGGACGTCATCTGCCAGCTCGGCTCCGGCAACTCGCCCCGACGCCGCTCGTACAAAATCCGCTCCAGCACCTCCGTATCCAGCAGGTCGAAAAACACCCGGAACAAAAACCGGTCCAACTGCGCCTCCGGCAGGGGATACGTACCTTCCATCTCGATCGGGTTCTGCGTCGCCAGCACGAAGAACGGTCGCGGCACCGGCCGGGTCGTCCCCAACAGGGTCACCGAATTCTCCTGCATCGTCTCCAGCAGGGCCGACTGCGTCTTGGGCGAGGCGCGGTTGATTTCGTCCGCCAACAGAATGTTCGTAAACACCGGCCCGGGTTGAAACACCAGCTCGCGCCGACCCGAATCCGTCTGTTGCAGAATGTGCATCCCCAGGACGTCCGCCGGCATCAGGTCCGGGGTGAATTGAATCCGCCGAAACTGCAACCGCAACACCTGCCCCAACGTCCGCACCAAAGCCGTCTTCCCCAAACCGGGCACGCCCTCCAACAGAATGTGGCCCCGGCTGAGAATCCCGATCAACACGAGCCGATGTAAGCGGCTTCGACCCAGTAGAATCCGATCCAGCTCCGCCAACACCCGGTTGGCCAGCTCCACCACCGGCGCCAGTTCCTCCGGCTGCATGATCGGTTTGTCCATCGCCTCCTCTCCTCCTCCTTGCGACGCCCCGCCACTCTTACGGACCCGGCCCACCGGCTCCGGAAGCCTCCCGCCGGAAATAGCGCTGCACCACCTCCCGATGCCTCGGCCATACCACTGAACCATGAGCCACCCCTGCCCCCGCCGCCCCGCCCGCCAGCGCGCCATGCGCCACCTGGACGTCCGCACCCGCCACTTCCGGCTCACCCCAACTCACCCCCAGCCGCTGTAAATCCCCGATCCCCGGTCCCACCGGCAACACCCGCTCCTCAAACCGTGCCCCCGCCTCTTCCGTCGCCTCTTTCCATGTCATCGGCGCGTCACCCCGCCCCCGGTCCACACCACCGCGACCCGGAATCCCCACGCGATCCGACCGTTCGTTCGTGCTCCCGCCCTGACACAAATACGCCACCAGCCCTGATACGTTCGTGGATTGGCAAAGGGATTGACACTCCGACAAATAACGCCCCTCCACCAACCGCAACTCCGACAACCGCGCCACCCGATTGCTCAAGGTCCGCTTCGCATCCCCCACCATCGCCAGCAGCTTTGACAAATCGGGCGCATTCGTCAGGTTCAATCCCGAAACCGCCGCGCCCGACAGCTCCCATCCCCCGCTGCGGGTCGGTTGACCCAAACCCTGCAGCAAGTCCGAGAGTTCCCGCGCCGCCGGAGCCAGCCCTTCGGCGTCCAACCCCAGCTCCATCGCCCCCTGCATCGCACGCGCCAGTCCCTCCATCTGCCGCAGCTCCCTCAACAACCGCAAAGCCTCCTCGGCCGCCGCACGAGCCCGGTCCTGGTGCCTTTGCCGCAGATGGTCCAGCGCCTCCCACGCCCGCCCCGGTTCACGACCGGAAGCCTCCCGCGCCAGCCGTTCCAGTTCCTCCTGCCATTGTTGCGCCTCTTCGGGAGCCAAAACCTGTTCCTCCGCCAGGGCCCGCGTCTCCTCCTGCAGATCGGTCAACCATTGTCCAAACTCCAAACGCGGTTCCTGAAGCACCCCGACCATGCGATCCGGAATGCAGTAGCCCAAACCCATGAAAACCAGTCCCGCCAGACACGCCCCCACCGGCCGACCCCATCGCCATCGTACCGTTGGTACCCGTGCCTCGGGAAATTGGCCGTACCAGGCGCGCATGTTCTCCCGTTCCTCGCTCATCAAAATCCCGCCGCAACGCAGCAGTCCGTCATACAAGGCCCGAATTATGGCACGCGACGGTGCACGACGCAGTTCCCACCCCGCCACCGCCGCCGCCACCGGCACACACCCCATCGGCCCCACCCAAAGCCACAACCCACGGTTCACCCCGGCCACGCGCAACACCAAAACCGCCGCACCCCACACAAACATCCACAAAGCCAGCCCCAATACGACCCGGCGCAACAGAAGAATCCCCACCACCTTCCGGTGGAAGGCTCGCAACGCGATGACGTGATCCATGTTCATGGGGCCTCGAAGCGGCGCCACCGCCGGCACCCACCCGGCTCGAACCCCTGAATCCGGCTTTTCTCGACCATCCATAACCCGGATCGCCCTGTGCGGTCACGAAAAAATTACCGCTAGACCCGGCCCGGGAATCGACAGGGCCCTCGGATGCTCCCAATGCCAGCGCGCTGCCGCAAACGCCGAAGCATCAGGCCAAAGCCCCGCCGCGCGCCCCAACTGGTTGGAAACGCATCCCGGTGCGCTCCGGCACGTTGCATCCCCATCAACCCCCGCAGCGGCGCCCGGCGGTTCGAGGTGCGCCCAAGCCGCTCACACACCCACTGGCGCTGATTCAATCCCGAGCCATTGGCCCGTCACGGACGCGGTCAAACCTCCCCAAAACACGCGGCAGACACCCTGTCACCGCCCGCCCATCCACCATGGGGGACCCAACGGCCGGAGCAGCGTCACCGCTTGTCATCCGTCCGCAGCCAACCGGCCACAGGATCCCAACCATCGGCACCTCGCAGGACCGCCGCCGGCGTTAATGCGGCCGCTTCCTCCGCCGTCAACTGCCGGGCCCACGAAACCCGGGCAGCCTTCTCCGCGCCGGGACCGTGGTTTCCAAACTCGGCGTATCGCACCGTCTTTTCCCGACCCGGATCGTCCCAGTTATGCCACCCTTCGGGCCGCACCACTTCGGACATGTAACTCTCCAAAAACACCGTCATGGCGTAAGGTCGCCAGGGCCGGCCCAGGTAGGTCTTCACCCCGGGTTCGCCGGTGATCCGACACCGCCGAAACACGAAACCATACGGTTGATCCGGTGGCGTGGAAGCGGCCGTGATATAACCGTCCCGCAGGCAATGAATGTGGCAGTTCTCAAACCAGGCCGTCGCTCCGCCAAAAATGAAGTCCACATGCCCCTCCACGTAACAGCCCTCGAAGTAATGCCGGCCGCGGTTCAACAGGATCGTGTCCTGCCAACCCAGGAACCGGCAGTGCCGGAACCGGACCCGATCACCATCCACCCGGAGTGCCAGGGCCTGCCCCACCGGCCCGGCCGTGTTGGCAACCGTGAAATTTTCCATTTCGAATCCGTCACCATCCACCTGCAGCGTGGCGGTGCGAAACGTCCCCAACCGGCGCCCGTCCGGTCCCGTCATGTTGGCGTGGATCTCATGCGTCAGAATGGTCGTGGCCGGATCGTCCCCCACCAACCGGATGTAACCACGTTCCCGCTGCACATAGACACGTTCCCTGTACGTCCCCGGCTTGACCCGGATGATCCACACCTGACCCGGTGGCCGGTACGGGGCTGCGTACACGGCCGCTTCAATGCTCGTGAAATCGCCGCTGCCGTCCGCCGCCACCACGGCGTCGAAGCGACGCCCTGCCGCTTCCGCCCCGGTCAGCCGCCCGGACCGGGCACACAGACAGGCCAACACCAGCATCAAAGAAACCCAACCCAGGCGCATGGACCTACCTTTCACAGCAATCCCTTCCCACGCCACCTTGTGCCAGCGACTCACCATCGGTTCATGAAGTCGGCTCACCGGATCCAAAGCTGTCGCCACTCACAGCCAAACCGCCCGCACGCCCCGCGCAGGTCCCGGCCCACTCCGCCACCTGCACTCACGTTGCCGGCCGGGCGCAGGCCGGTGTCCCGCCGCCGGGCATCCGCAACACCCGAGGCTCACCGGGCTGCGGCCGGCGCCGGAAGCAGTCGTCCGCCCCGAATCTTGAACGCGTACGCGTACCGACAGGGCGCCTCCTCGGGGCCCAACTGCGGTGTCTCGATCACAAGGTTCCGCCCCTCCCGGTTCGCCTTGAGCCGGCCCGGCACACCCAGCATCGTCACCTCCGCATCGGACGGGGCCTCCACATCGCGCAACACCAGGCGTCGACCCGGCCAACCGGCCGTAATGGCGTAAAGCGTGTCCCCTTTTCGCGTGAAGAAAACCTGTTTGACTGCCTGCCCATCCGGACGTGGCTGCTGTCCCACCTGCTCCAGCAGTTTGTACTCCAAGTTGTAGTCACCGTACTTCTGTTCGGGGATGCGACCCTCGGTCCACTGGGCCGCCCGCCCGGCGAAGCGTGTGCCGTAAATCGCCTCGCCGTTGACCCGCAGCCATTCGCCCAGCTCCAATAACCGCTGCTGCATGATCACGGGAATCCGGCCGTCCCCGGTCGGCCCCACGTTCAACAGGAGGTTCCCGCCCCGGCTCACGGTGTCACACAACAGCAGAATCAACTCCCGCGCCGACCGATAGTCATCCGCCGTCTCCATCCGGTTCCAGCCATACGAATAGGCCATGCCGCGATTCTCTTCCCACGGATGGTCCGCGCCCGGCAGACCGGCTGCGTATTCCGTGGTGTAATACCCGCCGTGCTTGTGCCGCGTCTCCTTGCCCCAGCGATCATTCACCGCCACTTCCCCACCCACCGGGGAATCGTTGAACAACCACGCCAGGAACTCCTCCGAGCGCCATTCCCCGGAGGTCATTTCCCATTCGCCGTCGCTGAATATGAGCGACGGCCGGTAGCGCAGCACCGCGTCCTTCAACTGCGGCAGCATGTGCTCATTCACATACCGCGCCCGGTCACTCCGCCACAAGGGATTGAACCATTCGTACAGCGAGTAGTAGAAGCCGAACTTGAGCCCCCGCTTTCGCACCGCATCCGCCAGGGCACCGAGCAGGTCCCGACGCGGGCCGGTGTCCACGGCGTTCCATGGCCGTCCCCACGTACGGCTGGCCTCGGCACTGGGCCACAAACAGAACCCGTCGTGATGCTTCGACGTCGGCACCACGTAACGCGCCCCCGACCGTTCAAAAAACGACGCCCACTCGTCCGGATCGAAATGTTCGCATCGGAACAGCGGCGCAAACTGCGCATAGTCAAAATCTTCACCCCACACGCGCTTGTGGTACTCCCACCAGGGATTGTTGTCCCCCTTCTTGGCCATCCGGTGCCAGTACCACTCTGCATACTGACCTTTCACGCCCCAGCCCGGCACCGAATAAAGTCCCCAATGAATGAAGATCCCAAACTTGGCGTCCCGGAACCATTCCGGCGTCGGACGCCGGTCCAGCGACTCCCACCGCGGCTCGTAACGGGGTTGCGCCACGGCCCCAGCCACCAACCCCATGCACACCGCCCATACGAACCCATGACCGATGCGGCCCGGACACAGCATGCGCTTCATGCGGTCCTTCTACCCACCAACCACGGGTCGCGTCCAGAGCAAACCACCCGCCTCGGATCCAACCCCCACAGCACCCGCACCGCGGCAACCGGCAGCAGGACCCGCCCGTTCGGGAACCGACCGTCCGAGGTCGGTCAGGACGTGTGCAAAGCTCAGGCACCGGTCCGGCGGGACGTCCTGTCTCACCCGAGCCAGCAACGCTGGAGTCGGGTACCCCGCCGTGACGGCCCCCGGCTGCGTGATGGTCCTGCCGGCAGGTC
The DNA here is from genome assembly GCF_011044775.1 of Limisphaera ngatamarikiensis. Lineage (NCBI taxonomy): Bacteria > Pseudomonadati > Verrucomicrobiota > Verrucomicrobiia > Limisphaerales > Limisphaeraceae > Limisphaera > Limisphaera ngatamarikiensis. The sequence continues at coordinate 93,152 of NZ_JAAKYA010000052.1, forward strand.
GGATCTCAATCACGCCCGGGTATCTACGGAGCCACCAAACGATAAAAACGCGCACCGGTTGGCGAGACCCTGTGGCGCCGAAGATTGCCCTCCTGCACAATCCCCTCGACGATTTCCGTCCAGGGCGCCGTCCCCAGGGCCGGCGTGCCTTCCAGGCGCCACGGCCCTTCCGGCCACGTCAGTACAACGTCCGACCCCTCCCGGGACACTTCCAACCGCACCGGTTCCGGCAGGGCCGCCACCGGTACAAACAACAGGTAATTCAGGTAAACCTTGCGCGCGTCCTGACCCGGCACTCCGCCCATCGTCAGGCGCAGGGTCTCCTGCCCGGCAAGCGCGACCACGGCTGGCTGCCCGTCCCGCATGAGTGGCACGTAGGTTTGATGAATCCGCATCAGGTGGTTGGAAATGTAAAACCGGCCGAGCGAAACGACCGTCTGATCGGGCCGGGTCGGATCACTCGTGACCCGTCCCAACTCCGCCTCGGTGGCCCCGAAACTGCCCACCCGGAGATACACGTGGTAATTCGTGGGCACAAACATCCGGGTGTAATTCAACCACTCGCCGGGCTCGGTCCGGGCCACCACATACTCCTGAAGCCCAAGGCGGGTGTATTTGCTCCGGATCAGCCCGGCGGGCAGCGGGTCGCGCAGGAAATGAGTCAGGTCGCTGAGGTCCTGGTTTCCGGACGACGTGCCCACAGCATCCCAGGTGCGATAGTCATTCCAACCGCCCTCGGGCGAGGTCCGGGTGTCGAAGTAATCCACATTCGGAGTCCCGACCAGGTCGTAGTATCCGACACCAGATCCGTTCACCAGAGTGCCGTCCGGAGTGTAACCGCTGGGCGGCACGGGGTCGGTTTGGAACCGGCCACTCTCGTAGTTGTAATCCTCGCATTCGATGGTCTTGAACGGCGGCGCTTCCAACAACGATTCCTGGAAGGTGTCGAACCAGAAGGTGTTCGTGGACCGCCGGGTCCCCGAAACATCCTGTACCTCGATCCGCGCCGCGTACACGCGGTTGGGGGCGAGGGTTCCCGGTGCCGTGGCAAGGGTCACCGTGGAGGCGTTCGCCGGCAAGGGTTGCAAGGCGCCGCTCACATCCTGCCCGTTCAAGTACAGCCGCGTCGCGGATACATCAATCGCGGTGTCCGAAAAGGTCGAAACCGTGAACCGAATGCCCTCGACCGCCGGATGGAAATGGGTGAACCGGTTGGTGGGATTCCGGGCCACCACCTGCGGTGTCCCTGCAACCGGGTGCACCATCACCGGCACCTCGTTCGCATGCGGATGGTCCGGGCCGCAATAGTAATTGTCCACGGTCAGGTCCACCGTGCCCTCCGTGCCCTGCCGGCTGAACCCAAGGAACCCGCACGCACCCGAATAAAACGAGAAATCCTCCGCCTCCAACACCACCAAGGGCCGCGTCAGATCGTGGTAATCGTAAAGCTCGGCCGTGTAACGATTCGACTTCGACCGAAACGTCATCCGGTACGACCGGCCCGGCTCGAGGGTCACCTCGGCCACGGCCAGGGTCCGGGTGTTAAACCCCGCATTCACCACGTTGATTTGAAACTGGCCCTGCCGCCGGTCCGTCGGCCCCTCACCATACTGCGAGGTGTCATAGTTGCAGATCACTCCCTGGGCCGTGGCCGGATTGATGTTCGGATGAACCGTACCCGTTGTGGCATCGGTGAGATGTCCGAACAATACCACCGCCTGGTTTTTGTCCGTCCCCGGCCAGTCCACCAGGTCCAGCGCCACATAAAAATCGGTGTACTCGTTGGTGCGATACCACATGCCCACCGCAGGCGCCGTCCCGGGCACCGGGTTGGCCCGCAACCGAAGGGCCCGTCCCTCCCCCGCCGCCGGAAACGTCGTGGTCACGAGGGCCGGATTCAACGCCGAAAGCCGCCAGCCGGCAGCCACCATGTCCGACGCACTGCTGTACCCGTTGAACCCATCCTCGGTCACCGTCTGGCCCCAAACCGGGCCACCCCGCGCCATCCCCACCACAATCAGCAACCTCCAGAGCCACCGGAAACTGAACAGCAGCCGATACCAGGAAGCCGTGGCGACAGGGACAGGGCCGGAACAGGATGCGTTCATATGAGGACCTTGAAGTTGGGGTGTTAATTCGTTGATTTGTTCGGCATTGCTTATACGGCGGATGGTTACAACTTGTCAAGGCCCCGCATGCAACCCACCACCCCACACGCTTATAACGTCGCGGAGGACTCCGTCCCCCGGTGCCGATCGCATTCTATCGGCCTGCTCACCGGCCCCTCCTACCGCGCCCGCCCCCCGGTGAGCCCCCTGTCCGCCGACTCCGCGGTCACACCGGCCCGGGAACCTTCCATCGCGCCGCCCGGGTGCCTCTCCCGGCGTGACAGAGGGCGGTTTCGTTTCCGGGTAGAGGATCCGCCTACCCAAATCCCGAGCGGCGGACGGCCTTCCAATCCAACACACCACGGCCGCGGGTGCAGCAGCCGATTGCGTGGGCCCGGTCTCGGCTCGGGCCACAGATCAGGGTCGAACCGCGCACACACCGGGACTCAACAGCACAAACGCGGAAAGCCCTGCCCGCGACCTGACCGATCCGGCGCCGAACCGGACCGGACCCCGGGTCCGCGGGCCGGCCCGGCGGTCGCAGCGGATTCTATATCGCCACCTCATGACCCGGCCTTCGCAGTTCCCGGCCTCGCCAGACGTAGTAGATGGCGGGGTAGACCAGCAACTCCATCAAGGTGGAGGTCATGACGCCGCCGATCATGGGCAGGGCGATGCGCTTCATGACATCGGCGCCGGCACCCTGGCTCCACAGGATCGGCATCAGGCCGGCGATGATGACGGTGGCGGTCATCACCTTGGGACGGAGCCGCTTCACGGCCCCGTGGTAAATCGCATCCCGCAGTGCCGTAAGATTGGTCAGCCGCCCTTCCTTCTTCCACTGTTCGTAAGCCAGGTCGAGATACAGGAGCATGACCACGCCCGTCTCGGCATCCAGCCCCGCCAGTGCAATGATCCCCACCCACACCGCCACGCTGAGGTTGTATTCGAACAGGTGGAGGGCCCAGAAGGCACCCACCAGCGAGAAGGGTACCGCCAGCATGACAATTGCGGTTTTGATGAGTGAACCGGTATTGACGTACAGGATCGTGAGGATGACCAGGAGTGTCAGTGGCAGGACGATCCTCAGACGCTGCTGGGCCCGCTGCATGGACTCGTACTGGCCGCTCCAAAAGATGCTGTAACCGGTCGGCAGATGGATCCGACCGCTGGCCACGGCCTCATGGACGGCCTGCATGGCCATCTTCAGGTAGGTGCCCACGTCCACGCCGTGGATGTCCACGTAAACCCATGCCTGGGGCACGGCACCCTCGCTCTTGATGGACATCGGCCCGTCCACAATGCGGAGCGTGGCCAGTTGTCCCAGGGGTACCTGTGCGCCGGTGGGTGTCGGGATGATAACCTCCCGCTGCAGCGCCTCCAGGTCGGAGCGATAATCCCGGTGGTACCTCAGGTTGACGGTGTAGCGCTCACGCCCCTCCACGGTGCTGATCAGCTCCATGCCGCCCAGCGCCACCGCCAACGTTTCCTGCACCTCGGCCAGGCTGAGTCCGTACCGTGCAATCTCCTCCCGGTCGATGTCCACCTCGATATAAGTCGCCCCGAAGACGCGCTCCGCATAGGCGCTGGTGGTGTGGGGTACCTGCCGGATCACGGCCTCGATCTCGGCGGCTATCCGCTGGAGCTCGCGCAGGTCGGGACCTGCCACCTTGATGCCCACGGGGGTTTTGATGCCGGTCGACAGCATGTCGATGCGGGTTTTGATCGGCATGGTCCAGGCATTGGCCAGGCCGGGGAACTGAACGGCGCGATTGAGCGCATCGACCAGCTCGTCCGGCGTGCGGCGCCGGCGGGCGATCACATGGCCCTCGGCATCGGTGATCTCAACCTCGGGCCATTGCTCGCGGGGCTTGAGCATGATCGTGGTTTCGATCATGTCGAGCGGGGCCGGGTCGGTGGCGGTGTCGGCCCGCCCGATCTTGCCGAACACGCGTTCCACCTCGGGAAAGCTCCGGATGATCTTGTCGGTTTGCTGGAGAAGTTCCTTTGCGGTGGTCACTGAGATGCCGGGAAACGTGGTGGGCATGTAGAGCAGGTCCCCTTCGTAAAGCGGCGGCATGAATTCCGAACCGAGGTTCTGGTACGGAAACAGTCTGCCCAGTGAGAAAACCCACTCCCTGAGCCGACCTTCGGGAAGGAACCGTGCGGCCAACCAGTTGCTGGGAAGGAACGTCCAGAGTACCAGCACGGCGGCCCCCGTGATGACCGCCCACCGCCACCGCAAAACCACGTCCACCATCGGATGATACAACCCAATCAGGAGCCGGTTGATGGGGTTCTTCTCCTCCGGCGGGATCCGGCCCCGGATGAAATACCCCATCAGCACCGGCGCCAGGGTGACCGACAGAACCGCAGCCGCGGCCATGGCATAGGTCTTCGTGTACGCCAGCGGCTTGAACAGACGTCCCTCCTGCTCCTGAAGCGCAAACACGGGCAGGAAACTCACCGTAATCACCAGCAGGGAGTAAAAAAGCGTGGGACCGACCTCCACCGCTGCGTCGCGGATGATCTGCCAGTGGGGTCGCCGGCCCTGGTCATGCTCCAGGTGCTTGTGGGCATTCTCGATCATGATGATGACGGCATCCACCATCGCGCCAATGGCTATGGCAATGCCGCCCAGCGACATGATGTTCGAACTGATCCCCTGCCCAAACATGATGAGAAACGATGTGAGGATGGCCACGGGCAGGATCACAATGGCCACCAGGGCACTCCGCAAGTGCAACAGGAAGGCGAGACACACCAGGGCCACCACCAGGCTCTCCTCCAGCAGTTTCTCCTCCAACGTCCGCACCGCGCGGTCAATCAGCGCACTCCGGTCGTAGGCAATCTTGTAATGGATGTCCGGGGGCAGGGATTTCATGGCCTCGTCCAGCCGTTTCCTGACCTCCCGGATCACACGATGCGCATCAGCACCGTAGCGAACCACGACGATCCCCCCCACGGCCTCGCCCCGCCCGTCCAGATCCGCCACCCCACGCCGCATCGCCGGGCCAAACTGCACATCCGCCACCTGCCCCAGCAGGATTGGTACGCCGCCCGGGCCGACGCCCACGGCAACCTTCCGCAGCGCCTCCAGGTCCTGCACGTACCCCTTGATTCGCACAATGTACTCCCGCTCCGCCAGTTCAATGGCGCGGCCCCCCACCTCGCCGCTGCTCCCACGAATGGCCCGAGTCACATCGGCCAGCGACAGGTTGTAGGCCCGGAGTTTTTCCGGATCGACCGTGACCTGGTATTGTTTGACGTAGCCCCCCACCGACGCCACCTCGGCCACACCCTCCACGGCCAGGAGCTGGTATCGGAGGTGCCAATCCTGCCAGCTGCGCAGTTCCCACAGGTCGCGCTGGTCGGATTCCAACACATACATGAAGGCCCACCCGACCCCGGTGGCATCGGGTCCCAGCACGGGCGTGACACCGGCGGGCAACTGTCGCCCCAGCGCACTCAGATATTCGAGCACGCGGCTCCGAGCCCAATACAGATCGGTCCCGTCCTCAAAGATCACATAGACGAACGAAAAACCGTAGAACGAGTAACCCCGGACGACCTTGGCATGCGGCACGCCGAGCATCTTGCTGGCGATGGGATAAGTGACCTGGTCCTCCACGATCCGGGGAGCCTGGCCGGGGTACTCGGTGTAAATGATGACCTGGACGTCCGAAAGGTCCGGAATGGCGTCCAGCGGGATGTTCCGTACGGCGTACACGCCGCCCAGCACGAGCGCCAGCGTGGCCACCAGCACGAGAAACCGGTTCTTCAAGGAGAGATCAATGATGCGCGCAAGCATGTGGCCTTATTGCAACTTGCCCACGGTTGAAAACCCGGGTCGTCGTTCCCGCCGGTGATCGGTCGGCGGCGCCGGTGCCGATCGGGACCCACGCCAGCGCGCAATGCTCTGAGCGGTGGGAAACGGCACCTGCCGGCGCCCGGGTCCGCCCTGAAGCCCCGCCATGGGGCACCCGACCGTGGTCTGCCATCCGGAGACGCACACCCGGCCGGCTGGCCAAAACAAGTGCCCGAAACCCGACCTCGCCCCGGCACGATAAAACGGGGCAGAGTGGTGGACCGCCCTGACCTTGCTGCCCCAAGACCGGGCGGATTCTTTCCCCCGTACGGACCCGAAGCTCCTCAGGGGCAGCCGGCCCGACCCGACTCATGTCCGGGCCATCTGGAGTTCCCGGGCAGAAAACCCATCTCATGCCCGCCCCGCCGGGTGTCCAACGGAATCCCCGGCGCGGCAACCCTGTGGCGTCGCGAACCACAAACCTCATGGCCGGTGTGAGTCTGCAGGGATTCAGAGCCCCACTTTGCATCGGGTCGCGGTGATGGGTCGGATGCCCGGCAACACGCGCCGCATCACGGTGGGTCGAGTCCCCGCACCGGACGGACTTCGGTCGAGTTTCATCCGTCGGGGCGGCGGGCCGGTTATGCGCATGAGGGGGTCGGTCGCTGGTGGTATTGCGCGGCCGCACCGGACCCTCTGCCGGACGGGGCCGGAAGCCCGGGATCGCGTCCCGCGCAGTGGCCCGGGTTGTCCGCAACAACTCGTGCATGGGTTTACCTCGTTCCGGGGTTCATCATGGGTGGCGATGCAGCCGCCGCGGGTGCTCGACCGGTGGGATTGGAAGCTTCCGGCTTTTCCATGACCGCACCGGTCGGCCCGGGTTCAAGCATTTTCAACAGGGCCTCCCGCAACTGACTTTCGGAATCCAGCATGAACTGACCGGACACCACCACGCGTTCGCCGGGTTGCAAACCGGATCGAATTTGGACCATGTCGTTGTCCGCCCGGGGACCGAGCGCGACCTGACGGGGCTCAAATTTGCCCTTGCCCAGGGCGACAAACACCGTGTTGCGGGTGCCGCTCCGGACCACGGCGGATTCCGGTACCAGGAGCGCGGCCGGATCCACTTCCCGGCTCAGCTCCACGCGCGCATACATGCCGGGCCTGAGCAGGAAGTCCGGGTTGGGAAGCTCCACCCGAACCCGGACGGTACGGCTCTTCTCGTCAAGGTTCGGGTATACGTAACGAACCGAACCGCGGAGCCTCTGCCCGGGCAAATAGGAGAGCGTCACAATCGCTTCCTGACCCACCTCGACGAACGGCAGGTCCTGTTCGTAAACCTGTGCGTGAACCCACACCACGCTCAGATCGGCCAACCGATACATCCGCTCCCCGGGTTGAACCATTTGACCCTCGACCACGTGTTTCTCGAGGACGAAACCGTCCCCGGGGGCGACCACCGTGAGGGTCTTGCGGGGTGTGCCGGTTGTTTCCAACTCGGCGATCTGATCGTCGGTGATGTCCCAGTACCGGAGCTTCATCCGGGCGGCACGACGCAAGGACTCCGCCCCGGGGCGCCCCACAGGGTCCGACCCCAAAAGCGACAGGTACTCCACCTGGGCCGAATACAGCTCGGGAGAGTAGATTTCGAACAGCGGCTCGCCCTTCCGTACCCGAGCGCCGGTGTAGTTGACATGGAGTTTTTCGATCCAGCCCCTGAACTTGATCGTGACATCCACCAACGCGGTCTCACTCGGCTCGATGACACCCACCGTGCGCAGCGTCCGGCGGAGCGGGCCGTTGGTCACCACGGTCAACCGGATCCCCATGTTTTGAACCGTCACGGGATCAATCACGATGCCATCCCGGTGCGCTGCCGTTTCATCCTTCGTCCCCGTACCGACCGGGGATCGTCGCATCGGGGTCAGTTTCATTCGGCAAATGGGGCAGTTGCCGGGGCGGTCCTGAATCACCTGCGGATGCATGCCGCAGGTGTAAAAGGTCCTTTCGCCCGCCGGCATGGCCCCGGACGCCGCTGCGCGGTCGTGCATCGTCGAACGGCCCAGGAAAAACGCGCCGGCGGCGACGACGGCGAGGAGCAGGAGACCGGGGAGGTGTTTCAGTTTCATGGGCGAGAAACCGGAAAGTTCAGTGTCCATGGGGATCCAACACGTTCGAGCCGGCGGCGGAAATCTCCGGCGGGGAGGCCAACACCGGCGCGCCTTGCGGCGGCACGCCGGCGATCAACAGCGACAACTCGGCCAGCAGGATTTCGCGCCGCGTGCGCGCGCTCACTTCGTCCAGTTGGAACCTCAGCAGCGTTCGCTCCGCGTCGATGAGCTGGAAAAAACCGATCCGGCCGGCGAGATAGTCGGCCTGTGCGATCTCGAGCGAGCGGCGCGCCTTCGGGATCAGCTGTTCCTGCAACAGGGCAAGGTTCCGGGTGACCTCGCGGAACTCGAAGGTCCTCATGGCGAAATCGACCGCGAGGTCGATCTGCCTGGCAGTCAGGCGGGCTTCCGCGGCGCGCCGGCGCGCTTGAGCTTCGGCGATCTGCGCGGCGATCTTGTCGCGCCAGATGGGCAGCGTCATGCCGGCCAGCGGCCGGAACATCGTCGGTGTGGCCCTGGCGTCGGCCATCAGCCCCAGGTTGAAATCGGGCACCTTCGCCGTGTGCGCCAGCGCGAGGTCCGCCTCGGCCAGGCGCACCTCGGCTTCCAGCGCCTTGAGCCGCGGGTTGCGCGCGAACGCCGTCGCCAGCAGGGTGTCCCCGTCGAGTTCCAGCGGCGTGGTTTCCAGGCGGGCCGGCAGCGGCGGATCGGGCTGATCGTGCGCGAGCCCGAGCGCGGCCTTGAACTGAGCCAGCAGCGGACGGCGCGAATCTTCCAGATTGGCGATTTGGGTTAGGAGTTGGTCCTGCTCGATTTGAGCGCGGTACACGTCCTGTAGGGTGACGTCGCCCACCTCGTTTTGCGCGCGCGCAATGCGTTCAAGCTGGTTTAGCAGGTCGAGGGTCTCGCGGAGGATGCGAATGCGCTCGTCGAGCAGGTGCAGCTCGTAGCAGGCGCGCTTCAGTTCGAACGCGGTTTGCAACACCGCCGCCTCCAGCGCGAAGTATTTTGTCTGGCTCTCGGCAGTGGCGACGCGCGCGGCGGCGCCCAGCTTTCCCGGTCCGGGAAACATCTGCATCAGGCCCGGCATGACCGCCATCACCACCTCGCCGAGGTCCATTTGAAAGGTCAGTTGGGGATCCGGGAGCGAGCGGGCTCGGGTGATCCGTTCCACCGAGGCGACCCACTCAAACCAGGCCTCGCGCACCCGCGGGTTGTTCAGCATGGCATGGAGCAGGTAATCCCGCAGCCCTGACTCCCCGTTCAAGGGCGGTAACGAGCGGGGATCGCGTCCCGGGTCATGGCTCCGGGTAACCTCTGCCACCGCGAGGCGGAGCCGTGACTCCTCGGCTGTGGGAATTCCACGGCAGCCGCCCCAGATCAAAGCAACCAGAACAACTGCGCCGTACGCGGCTGTCCGGCACCATGTCGGGCAGCCGGTCGCAGCGCGTTCCACGCCGGCCCCCCGAGGAACAGGTATCCCGGCCAGGTGCGATCCGGGGCATGGCTTCGTGTTGAATCTGTTCAACCGCATGTCACTCGCCACGGGTCAGGCATCTGAATGACGGAAAACAACCCGGCTACTGCCCGGTCGGGACGATGCCCCCGCCCGACCCGGACGCCGGTTCCCCCATCCGTTCCCCTCCCGCACCGGTTGGTCACCGGAAAGCCTGTCGCCCGGTAATGATCCGGCCGTGGCCCGAAGGACTGGCAGGGGTTGGCGGCGGATTCCACAAGGAACCGCACGGCACGAGTTTTCAGGCACGACAATTCCCCCGCCCGCGGCTTCTCCCCGCGGTTTTTCGCCCGTCAAACCGGCTTGTAACTCGATGGAACCCCGCCGGCCCGCGTCAGTGACCGTTTCCGGTCCTTGCGGCGCCTTCAGGGGCCGGGTTGGGACCCGCCAACTTTGCGAGGTATTTGGCCGGCTCTTTTTGGAAGTCCTTCAGGCAATCCTTGCAACAAAGTTTGATTTCCTGGCCTTCGTGGACAAAGGCGTACGGTTTCCCGTGCCCGTCCAGCTTCTCACCCGAGACCAGGCAAACGTCCAACGGATAGGGTTTGGCCCCGGCTGTGGCACCGCCCGGACCGGAACCACAACCCGTCACAGCCCACGCCAGCAGCGTGGCCGACATGGTCGCCACCGTGAATCGCGTCATCGGTTTCATTCGTGCATCTCTCCGCTCGAGGCCTGCGGCCGTTTCGACCCGAATCCGACCGGCGCACTCAGCCGGCCGATCCCGGTCTCACCCGTTACTACCCCGGCATTCCGGGAATCCCTCATTCTTTTTTCGCGGGTCGCCACCGGGCCAAGGCGGACATCCCGGCGCCACATGTCCGCCGTGAGGGCCGCACCCACGACGGCACCTGCGGGCCGAAGTGCCACGGCGGGGCGCGGCAACAGTCCCGGGTCCGGCTCCGCGCCGTTTCGGCCGGGTACCCGTGCCCGCTGGCTCGGCCCCCTCTGAGGGATTTCCGGGTTGCCGGTGTACCAACTCATGGGGGCGCACCCCCCGCGCGCCGGCACGGTTGCCACGAACGCGATCCGGAAGTTAGGCTGGTCCGGGTTAAATGCGCGTGCGGTGGCCGAATGCGCCCGGATCAGAGACCATGAAACATCAGGATCCAACCGGGGAATTGAAGCTGGACGAGCTGTTACGGCGGGCTCGACCGGAGGTCCGGTTGCCCGCAGGGTTCGCAGCCGGTGTATGGCGCCGGATTGAAGCCGTGGACGCGTCCATCGGGTTCACCGGCGAACCGTGGTGGATGCGGTTGGTGGCACTGTGGCTGGAACCGCGTCGGGCACTGACCACGTTGTTGGTGGTCTGCGTGCTGGGGATGGCGACCGGGTTGGTGCAGGGTTGGCAACAGTCCGAACGCCTGGCCCGGGAACGTTACGTCGCGCGGGTCAGTCCCGTTTCTCCCTGGCCATGAATGCACGTGTTGCCGCCTGGATTCTGGCCTGCGCGGTGGTGGTAAGCGTGGGGTTGTTTCTCGGTGCCGCCCGGCTGACGGCGCACTGGTCAGCGGCACGCTGGAGCAATCCCAATGATGATTTGGAATGGCTGCGCCGCGAGTTTCGGTTGGGCAGGGAGGAACTGGCCCGGATTCGCCAGCTTCATGAGGGTTACCTGCCGGTTTGCCGGGAATGGTGCGCGCGGATCGCAGCCAAGAAGGCGGAACTGGAAGAGGAGTTGGTGCGGGGCGGAGGATTCACGCCGAGGGCGGCGGAACTGGTGCGGGAACTGGCCGGTTTGCGCGCCGAATGTCAGGTGGCCATGCTGCGGCATTTCGACGAGGTCCGCCGCGCCATGCCGCCGGAGCAGGGTCGGCGCTATTTCGAGGAAATGCTGCGACTGACCCTGACGACGCATGAGGCCACCGAGCAGGCCATGGCCCGGCAACAGCACGCAGGTCATGAGCACCCCTGATCCGGACGAGCTGGACCGGCGCAGCATGCAGCGCCTGGCCGCCGGCGACGACGCGGCCCTGGACGAACTCATGGAGCGACACGGCCCGGCCGTTTACCGTCTGTTATTGGGCCTGCTGCAAAACCCCGAAGATGCACTGGACCTTGCCCAGGAAACTTTCGTGCGCCTGTACCGGGCCCGCGCCCGGTTCCGTCGTACAGACCGGTTGGTCCCCTGGCTGTACACCATTGCAACCAATTTGGCGCGGAACCGCCTTCGCTGGCGGCAACGACATCCCACGATTTCCTGGGAGTCCCTTGCCGGCGAGGATCGCGCCGACCCGGTCCCGGCAACTCCTTCGACCCCGCAGACCGCATCCTCTCCGGCCGATCAGCTCATGACGGAGGAACGACTCGAGGCGGTGCGCCGGGCCGTGGCGGAGCTGCCGGCCTCTTTGCGCGAAGTGGTGGTCTTGTGTGAATGGGAGGGGCTGTCCCAAGCGGAGGCTGCCACCGTGCTGGGCACCACCGTCAAAGGGGTGGAATCCCGCCTGTACCGCGCCCGCCAGATCCTGCGGGCGCGGTTGCAGCCGTGGCTCTGAAGCGGCGGCGGGCCTCGTCCGCGCCCTGTTCCAACAAACCGCAGAGGCGTATCGATTCAACAACCCACCGGCCATCCAATCCAGCGCCAGCACAGCCGGGTTGATTGGGGGCGGGAAAGGTGGGATCCGGCCGGGGTGCGCACCGCCGCAGGCCCTCCCACTCCAAAATTCCGGCCAGGGCTTGCAAGTTGAACTCCGCTCGATTCGGATCCCGTGGCGTTGCACGCATCCGTTTGACAGTTGGAACGGCGGGGACATTCCGGCCCCGTTCTCTTTCACCTCCCGGATGTGCCTTCATTCAGAGTGCAGTGCGTTCCACCTGGCCCATGGGCATGGGCCCCACCGGGGTCGGGAAGGTTTTCGAGCCGCAACGCATGGAAAACCTCCCTGCAGGGCCTGAAACCGGTCTGCGCCTGATAGGTATCCCTGCCCGGCAAATGAGCCGCGGGGGAGGACAACGACCCTTCGCGCCTACCGGTGCGTTCCGGACGGTTCCCCGGTGGCTCCAAACCGCGGTGGGGTGTGTGTCCTCCCCTGCCCGGGCTGCTCGGCTCGTTCGTCCGGCAGGCGGAAATTCTGCTTGCCTTGGAGGGGCGAATTGGTGTCGCTACCCCGTGGGCACTGCGGGGAGGCAGGCCACCAGAAGGTCTTATGGAAGAGACGTTGTCGTTGAGGACATTGCGGTCTGCGTTGAAGGTGGCCACGGAAACGGCCGTGGCCGCCGGCGAACAGCTGCGTCGGCATTTGCACTCGGCCAAGGCGATTCAGTTGGCCACGCATCATGACGTTAAACTCGAGCTGGACGTGCGCACCCAGGAACAGATCCAGCGCCGGCTTCGACGGGCTTTCCCGGAGATTCCGGTGGTGGGGGAGGAAGGTTCCTGCGGGGACGCCTCCACCGAGGTGCGCTGGGTGGTGGACCCCATCGACGGGACGGTGAATTTTGCCCATAACATCCCGCACGCTTGTGTCTGCATTGCCCTACAGGTGCGTGCCTCGCGGGTGCCCCCGGAAATGCCGCGCTCTTGTGGCACCGCGGCATGGGTGACGATGGTGGGGGTGATCCATGACCCGTTTGTGAACGAGGTGTGGACCGCCGTTCGGGGCGAACCGGCCCGGTTGAACGGGCGTGTGATCCGGGTCAGCCGCACTGCGCGGTTGCAGGAGGCGATGATCATGATCGGCTTTTCCAAAACGCGGTCCAACCTGGAGAAATCGCTCCCCTACTTTGCCTGGCTGGCCCGGCGGGCGCGAAAGGTTCGCATCATGGGCTCGGCCGGACTCGGCCTGGCGTACGTGGCCTGCGGACGATTCGATGCCTACATCGAGCGCCAGGTTCGGTTGTGGGACATTGCCGCAGGTGGGTTGCTGGTCGAGTGCGCCGGCGGCCGCTTCTGGACGCGGCCGTGGTCCGGTTCCAACACCGGCCGCGAGGCCTACGTCATGGTGGCCAGCAACGGCCTCCTGGACGCCCTTTTGCCGCGGCCCAAGTGACCGGGGCTCATCGCCGATCGACAACCGGGCCGCCACTGCTTCGTGCGGCCGGTCCGCGCCGTCTCGTCAGACGGGCACAGCGCCGGGGCACGCGGGTTCATCACGGTTCTCAGGGCGCTTCCAACGAGGCCCGGTAAAAGCCCCGTGAACGTTCCGAGGGTAGGAGGAACTCCACCCACCGGCCCTCCGCGGGGAAAGTCCTGGCGGGCACGGGCAGGGCTGTCCAGATCACGGGCGGTTGAAGTTCCGGAGTAAACTCGATCCGGACGCTCCGGTTGGCCGGCTGCCAGACCCGCAATCGCACGGATCCGTCGGATCCGACCATGACCGTCAACGGCCAACGGTCATGGCCGTCCTGCGGGTTCGTTCCCGCCAGAAACTCAAGTTCGTTCGGATCACCGTCGCCGTCGGGATCTGCCGCCGGCGCCGCTTCCGGCCCGGGAGGATCGCCGAAGCTGCGCCGTTGCCAGGCTTCCCACGGTTCCCAATCGGTCAGGCCATCGCGAATCCACGCCGTTAGCAGTGCCACGGCCTCTTCATCCACCAAGGTGGAGGCAATGGGCGGCATCTGGCCGGGCCCGCGTACGGCGATTCGACGCAACAATTCCGACCGATCCGGATCGCGCGGGGCCACCAACCGCCGGGTATCACCCGGGGCGGCGTGGAACAGGGGCATGTCCAGAAGTCCGGCCTCTGCGGTCCGCGTATTCAGGCGGGCATCCCACCGGGCCATCTGAACCCCGCCCGGATGATGGCATTGCGCGCAGTTCACGGCCAGCCACGAGCGCACACGATACTCCAGACTCACGGTTGAATCCCCGGGGGCGGCCAGGGCCCGCCAGCCGGCGGTGTTGGTGGGCGGATGGGTGAAGTATCCGGCAGCCGCCAGGGCCAGGATCTGGTTTGTTACAAACCCCTCGTAATCGTGGTCCCGATTCAGTTGCGGCGTGTTGAATCCCAGGGCAAAGCCTGCCGAGGTCCGGTGACACTGGAGACACTCGACCCGACTGGGATAACGCCAAACCTGGGTGCGCAACACCGAGCCGTCGGCCGCGTATATAATCAGCGGCTCGTCCAACCCTTCTTCAGGGACGAGCCAGGCGTTCGTGGTGGCGTCGCCCCAGCGATACGTGACACCGTAGCCGGCCTGCCCGTCGAACACCAACAGGCGCGTCTCCAGGCGCCGGGCGGATTCCGGCACCCCATTGGTCAGTTCCAGCTCAAAATGTTTCACCCACACCGTGCCCGCGGGGAACCGCCAGGGATCGTCAGGGGAGAACTCCATGGTTTGGGAGGGGTCGGGAATGGAGAACCACCGCTGTTTGCGGGCGCCGTCCGACCAGAACGGCAGATTCAACTCATACGCCACCACGCCGGGGGCGGGCTTGAGCCGGGTCAGATCCTCGAAGGCGCCGGTCTCTGCCAACGTGGCAGGGATCGGCGTGCCGGTGAAGTTGGTGTTGTTGATGATGCGGCGGATCACGGAGTTGGTGCCGAACCGCAGGTCGACATACAACACGTCGCCGTTACGGGGGTCCCGGCCAAAGGCCGAGATTCCGCCGGCGTTGAACGGGCCACCGAGCGGGTTCTGAAACAGCAGCCGGTTCTCCAACACGTTCGTGCCGTCGGTTTTCAGGGCCCAGATGCGGCCGCTACCATAATCGCCGTACACATACGCGCCGTATAAATCGGGAAAGCGGTGTCCCCGGTAGACCACACCGCCGGTTACCGAGTAACCCAGCGACCGACCATAATCGAGCAGGGGCCGTGCATGCTGGAACCCCGGCGGGATCTGCGCACTGTTGGTCCGCTGGAAGTTGCCCTCGAAATAGCTCCACCCGTAGTTGCCACCGCGCCCGATGAGGTTGATCTCCTCGCGCGTGGACTGACCGACGTCGCCGCAAAACAACCAACCCGTCTCGGGATCGAAGGCCATCCGCCACGGGTTGCGCAATCCCACCGCCCAAAACTCGGTTCGCACCCGGGCCGGATCCACCGGGCGCCCGTTGAACGAAGTGGCCCCCACAAATGGATTGTCCGGCGGAACCCGATATTGCCCGGTCACCGCCGGATGCGGGTTCGGCGGCAAACTGCCCGGCCGCTGGTCCACGTCCAGACGCAGGATGCCGGCGAAAAAGTCCCGGTCAATCCGCTGGCTGTTGCCGTATTGATCGTGCGCGCCGCCCTCGTCGCCCAGCGACACATAAAGGTACCCGTCCGGCCCAAAGTGCAGGTCCCCACCGTTGTGGTTCGACGCCTGATCGTACTGAACCAGGAGACGGACCTCGGAGTTCGGATCCGCGCGATTTGGATCGTCGGCCCGGGTTTGAAATCGCGACAGAATGTCGTGCAGGGCGTTGGTCCCGCCCGGCACCGCCGTGGTGGCCGGGCCGGTGTAAAACACGTAAAAGTACCGGTTGGTGGCGTAACCGGGATGGAACGCCAGCCCGAGCAGCCCCCGCTCGTCGCTGACATTCAAACTCGTGCTGACCCGAGCGCTGATGTCCAGGAACACTGTCCGGGTGGGTTGCGCCAGGTTGGTGATCACCACGATCCGGCCCGACTTCTCCACCACAAACAACCGGTTGGTTTCGCCCGGGGGCGTGGCCAGGGCCACCGCATTGGTGAACACCAGACCCAGAAACGCATCCTCGAAGGTGTACCCCAACCGACCGGGAACCAACGGCATCCGCAGCGTGGTGTTCGGCTCGCGCTGCAACGGCCCGGCCTGCGCGGATCCCGGCACCCATCCATCCGCACAAAGACCCAAGCCGCAAAGGGCGGTACAAGCCCGGGTTATGGTTCGGATTCGCATGACCCACGAACGTTGCCCCGGCTCCATGCCCTGTCAAAGCCCGGAAGACGCCGCGCCGCCACCCCATGAAGCCCTGGTCGAAGCCACTCCGGGCAGTGCCCCGAGAGGCCGGGGCTCCCCGACGTATCCATTGCCCACCCCGATCCCGGGCTTCGGGCGATACCCGCCCCACGTTTCAGGGTTCCTCCGCCCCCGTTTCCCCGCCCTCGGCCATCGCGATCGCCCGCGCCAACAACCCCCGCAAAGGCTCCGAATAGTGCAGCCCCAGGGCGGCCGTACGGCCGGCGGGCGACATCTTTTTCCACGACCGCGCCAATGCGTTCAACAGCTTCTCCTCGGAGGTCTTCGCGGCCAGGTCTTCAAGCTGATGCTCCAAAAACACCAGACACAACGCGTCTTCGAGCACCTGCATCTCGGGGTCGTGGGGCAGGCCCTTCTTGAGATTCAGCTCCTGCACCCGCCGCACCATCTCCTCCGGATACCCCACCTCGCGGAGGATCCGACCGGATTGCTCGGCGTGGAACCGTTGCAGCGTGGTGCGCCAGCGCAGGTAACCGGCGCGGTCCATCGGGAACGATTCCCGCGGAATCTCCCATCGCCGCAAATGCTGGCACCGTGCCGCCAGCCGCAACGCCTCCCCGGCCTGCGGACAAAGTCGCACGACCCATTCGCTCAGCCAGCGCGCATACACCAGTTCGCGCGGCAGACGTTGCCCGTCCACCTCGATCGTGTTGGGATCCCGCGCGTTTTCCTCATCAAACCGGCGGATCGCCTCGGCAAATCGCGTCGGATCACTCGGTTGGAAACCCTCCGTCACCATGGCCCTTCCAACATGCCGGGAAACCGCCCCGGCACAACCGCCCCGCCGTCGATCGCAGCCCTTCGTATGCCCCGCGCAGAGCCATGCCCGGCCTCAGGGTGTCCGACCCGGTTCGGCCGGGCCGGATGCGGCCGGGCCTGTCGCCTCGGGCACGACCCGGTCGGCCCGCAACGCCCGGGCCCGGTACCAACGCATGGCCAGACAATCCACAATGCCGCGCCAGAGCCGGTTGCCGATCCCGTACTTTGACTGCCCCCGCGTGCGCGGCCGGTGGTTCACCGGCATTTCCACCACCTCGTAACCCTGATACCGCAACACCGTGGGCAGAAACCGGTGCAGTCCGTTAAAGGGAATCAGTTCCCGCAACGCCTCGCGCCGCATCACCCGCAACGCGCACCCGGCGTCCGTCACCCGGTCCCCGGTCACCACGTTGCGAAATGTATTGGCCACGCGCGAGGACACGCGCCGAACCCACGAATCCCGGCGTTTTTGTCGGATGCCGCACACCGCGGCCACACGGCCCTGAAGTCGCGCCAGCATCGCCGGCAGATCGCGGGGATCATTCTGACCGTCGGCGTCCAGGGTCATCACGATCTCGCCGCGGGCATGGGCAAAACCCGTGAGAAAGGCCGCGCTCTGGCCCGCGTTGAACCGGTGTCGGACCACACGGAGCCATGGCCGGCACCGGGCCAGCCGTTGCAACTCCTCCACGCTGCCGTCGGTGCTGCCATCGTCCACGGCCAGCACCTCAAATGCATGGCCCAGCCCGCGCAGCACCTCTTCCAGCTCCGACAGCAACGGTTCCAGGTTTTCGCGCTCGTTGTACACGGGCAACACCACCGAAAACCGCGGTGCCCCCTCCGCGGGGGCACGGTTTTCCCCCGCAGCTGCGCGTGCGTCCAGGTTCATCTGGCTGTCCATGGATTTGCCTCTTATCCCGCGCATCTTACGGCACGTCACCCGGCAAAAACAACCGCGGTCCCCACGGCCGTTCCCTGCATCACCGCGCGCATCCGCCCGAGCCTGACGTCTCGTCGGCCCGCGACCGTTTCCGGCTGGCGCAATCCGTTGCCACGGCTCATCCTGCAGGCCATGCGTCCGGCAACGCGGTTTTCCACCAACGCGCGCACGGTCCACGCGTCGCGAATTCTTCCCCGGGCCGCTCGGAGAGTTGTCAACCCCCGGGAGGGAACGGATGAAGGCTCCCGGGGCCTGCGCCGGCCGGCAACAGCCCTGCTGCACCGCGCCGGGAGCGTTTTCCTCGGACTGCTGACCTTCGCGGCGGCAACTTCCACCGTTCCCGCCCAGCCCACGGTTCGAACCCACAACACACCCCGCACGTTCGAACCTCCCGTCTCACGGGCGGACTGGGAAAGCCGCACCCGTCAGATCCGGGAACAAATCCTCGTCAGTGCCGGGCTCTGGCCCATGCCGGATCGCCCACCGCTCCGCGTCCACCGATTCGATCGCACCGACCACGAAGGTTTCACCGTCGAAAAGGTCCTGCTTGAAACCTGGCCCGGCTTTTACCTGGGGGGCAACCTCTACCAGCCGCGTGACCGCGGCAACGGCCCGTTCCCGGCCGTGCTAAATCCCCACGGACACTGGCCGCTGGGCCGGGCCACGCCATCGCCCGATGGCGGGTTCCCCGCCCGCTGCATCCATTTCGCCCGACGCGGCATGGTGGCCTTTGCCTACGACATGGTCGGCTACGGCGACACGTTTTTCGCCCCGGACGGCCCCGCCCGGTTCGACGCCGCCACTTTCGACCAACGACACCGCGCCTTCCCCGAGACGGACACCGCCCGGCTGTGGAGCGTGAACCTCCTGGGGCTCCAGCTCTGGAACAGCCTCCGCGCCCTCGATTTCCTCTGCAGCCTGCCCGAGGTGGATACCAACCGGATTGGCGTGACCGGCGCATCCGGCGGCGCCACGCAAACCTTCCTGTTGGCGGCCGTGGACCATCGCCCCGCCGTCGTCGCCCCGGTCTGCATGGTCTCCCATTCCATGCAGGGTGGCTGCGTGTGCGAAAATGCTCCGGGCTTGCGCATCCGGTTCTCAAACCTCGACTTCGCAGCCGCAGCCGCGCCGCGACCGCAAATCCTGGTGGCCGCCACCGGCGATTGGACCCGTACCACCCTGGAGATCGAAGGCCCCGCCATCGAAACCGTCTACCGGTTGCTCGGCGTCCCGGATCACCTGCGCTATGTTCGCTTCGACGCCGGTCACAACTACAACCGTGCCAGCCGCGAAGCCGTCTACGCATGGTTCGAACGCTGGTTGCTGGGTGAACCGGACCGACCCGCCTCACCCGAGCCACCCTGCCCCACTCTCCCTGAACAACAGCTCTGGATCGGGGATGACCCGCGCCGACCCCAACCCACCCTCACGGCCGAGGACTACATCCGCACACGCATCGAAATCCGCCGACGCCAGTGGGAATCGCTCCTCCCCAAACGCCGCGACGACTTCAACTCGTTCCGGCTCGTGGCCCGGCCGCTCTGGTTCCACACCCTCCAGCTGGCGCCCCCCGACCGACCGCCCACGCTGCGATTCTCACCCCTGCAGGGCTCGACCACCACACGCACGGCCCGTTTCGAAATCCACGACCCCGACCTGCCGGAACCCATCGAGGGTTTCTATCACCTGCCCGCCCCCGAACAAACCCGGCCCCAACGCGCCCACTGGATGGTCCTGCTTCTCACGGACCCCGCCAACGGAGCCGGGTCCGCGTCGCAGACCCGTCTCATGGCCGACCTCCTGCACGAGGGCCATACGGTCGTCACCATCTCCCGATTCCCGGCGGTTCCGGCGCCCGAGGCTTCGCCCCATTTTTACACCTACAATCGCACGGCACTGCAGGTCCACGTCCGGACGGTCGTCGCCCTCCTGCGCAGTGTGGCCAACCTGGCACCTTCAGGTGCCCCGCCCAAAGGCCGGCTGCTGTGGGGATCCGGCCGGGCCGGCCTCTGGGCCCTGCTCGCCGCTCCGGAGGCCGACGCAGTGGTGGCCGACCTGGAACACATGGACCTGCAGGACATCGAACGACTCGCGCAACCCGACCTGTTCTGCCCGGGTTTCCTCGCCATGAACGGACCTCTCACGCCCGTCCTGCTGGCCGCACCCCGACCGCTCTTTCTGGCCCGCGCCGAACCTGCGCTGCCCGCCCCAACACTTCGACAACTCTACGCCGAGCTCGGTCGCCGCCGCGCCTTGCAGATTTCCGATGGCCCGCCGGAGCCGCGTCGTGTTCTCCCGTGGTTGCGGAGCCTCTGAGGGCCAAGCCCGGCCCTGACCTGTCCGCCCGCTGGCGCGCGCCGTCCACCCTCGAACACCGGCCGGGAGGATCCAGCACCCGACAGCCCCTCACACCGCGCCCACGTCCAACGGGTGGGGCAACCTTGCTGCACCCCCGGCTCACCCGATCAATGCATCCCCGACAGCCGATCGCGTAACGACGCCACCCGCCGGGCAATCGCCTCCGGTTGCGGCGACAACTCCTGCAGTTTCGTCCAGTACCGGATCGCTTCCTCGTAGTTGCCCAGATCCTCTTCCATCTGCGCCCGCATGCCGACAATGCGGCTCAGCACCAGGCGGTTGGTCTCGTTCAACACCGGGTTGTGCGCGTGCCAGGCCCGTTCCGCCGCCTGCCACAGATGCCGCGCGCGGTCGGCGTTCCGTCGGTGCTGCCAGGCCAATCGGCCCAGCTCAAACAAGATTTCCTCACTGTCCGGATTGGCCCGCAACCCGCGCCGCAGGAACGCCTCCGCCTGATCGGGCTTCCCCAACCGGTTGGCCAGCCAGTACGCGGCCGTGGTGTACACCTCGATCTGATGTGGATCAAACTCCGCCGCCACCCGCAACCACGGCAACACTTCCGCTTCGGTGCGTCCTCCGGACAGATGTGTATGCTCGGTGACCTTGAAATGCCGGCTCAACCGGTCAATCCAATCGCGGGGCGGGCCCATGAAACCGCCCTCCACCTCCTTGCGACCTTCTTCATGCTCATGGCTTCCCCGGCTCACCTCCCCGAAAGCAGCCGCGGCCAGCATCCCGCCACCGTCCCTGGACTCCGCGTTGTGGCCGTCGTGATCGTGAGCGTCCGCGTCCACCCCGTGTTCGCACGCCTGCCGCGCCTGATCGAAAATTGAGGGGTAATAGCCGCTGTGCAGGTACACGTCCGCCTTCACGAAAAAGTGGTTGGCAAACAGCCGGCGTCCGTCGCCCAGCAACGTCCACAGCAGACTGTCGGCCTGTGCGCGCCGGCCCCGCCATGCTTCCGAGCGCGGCTCCAGCCATGCGCCCAGGCCCATCGCCAGGACAAGGCCGGCTGTCCACACCAGGGCTGTGATTCGACCCGTCATGTCGGCAACGCCTTCTTGCGGAATATCCACCACGCACCCGTGAGGAACAGCCCGGCATACACCGCCGCGTACAGCGTCGCCACCCCCATTGCGCCCCATGCCACCGGCGGATGCTCGTGAATCAACAGGTCACGCACATCGAACAACTCCAGATGCGGCACGGCAAAGTACAGGGCGTACAACACCGAGCCCCACGGATCCGGCTGCGCGGCCGCCATCACGTTCAGATGACCCGCCAGCAAAAGAATCCCCGCCACCACAATGAAACAAATCGTGCTGTTCACCGAGGGCGCACTGAACACCAGCGACCCCAGAATCGCCATGCTCACCACCACCCCCAGCATCATCCAGTGCAGCCAAAACGCCTGGAACCCCAGCGTCCATGAACCCGGCGCGCCCTGCAGCGCCCCCACCACCAGGTAAAACCCGTAAAACAGCGCCAGCGCCAATCCCGTCGCCAGCCATACCCCGGCAAACTTGCCCAACACCACCTGCGCCCGCGTCACCGGCTTGGCCAACAACGGAAAGATGGTCCGGCTTTCCCGTTCGGCCGGGATCTGACGCGCCGCCGTCACCACCGCAATCACCAGGCCCGACACCCAGATCAACAACAACGTCACCTCCCGCAAATACCGCACGACCCGCACGTCCTCAAAAAAGTCCACCGAAGCCAGCAACAACGTGATCAGAGCCGTCAGCACAAACAGGACGTAAAAGTCCTTCCGCCGATACAGCTCCTTCACCACCACTCCGGCCAGTGCCCACAACGTTTTCATGCCGCCAGACTCGTCGGATACCCGATAATCCGCAAAAACACCTGCTCCAAATTCGCCTGGTGACTCCGCACCAGATCCTCCACCCGACCCTCCACCTTCAGCTCACCCTGGTGCACGATCGCAACCCGATCGCATACCGTCTCCACCTCCCCCAGTTCATGCGACGAGAAAAACACCGTTTTCCCCTCGTTCTTGAGCCGCTGAATGATCTCCCGCACCTTCATCCGTCCCAGCGGATCCAGCCCGCTGGTCGGTTCGTCCAGGATCAACAGGTCCGGGTCATTGATCAGGGCCTGCGCCAGCCCCACCCGCTGCTGCATCCCCTTGGAATAATGCTTCAACGGCCGGTGCCGCGCCGACTCCAACTCCACCAGCTTCAGCAACCGATCAATCCGCCGATCCAGCTCGGCGCCACCCAGCCCAAACAGCCGCCCGTAAAACCGCAGGATCTCCTCCGCCGTCAAAAACCGGTAGTAATACGTCAGCTCCGGCAGATACCCTATCCGCTGCCGCGCGATCGGATCCTTCACGTTCACCCCAAACAGGTACGCCTCGCCCCCGGTGGGCCGAACAAACCCCAACAACACATTCATCGTCGTCGTCTTGCCCGCGCCGTTCGGCCCCAGAAACCCAAAAACCTCCCCGGGATACACCCGCAAACTCAGATCCTTCACCGCCACCTTGGGCGGCTCCCCCCGCCGCGCCGGCGGATACTCGACGCGCAAATGCTCCGTCTTCAAAATCGGTTCCACACTTGGCGGGCCAGCAGTTTTCATGCCTGACAACACCCCCACAACAAGCGTCCAAACGGATCGTAACTTATTTGTGTAGAGGCATTTGCTGAAGATGCCGCTCTGGCCCTGTCACCCGGCCCGGCAAATCTTGCCCAAAATGCGGTTTTGCATGTCTCATCCCGGGTCAACTCTGCCCGGCTCACCCGCAGCAGACGCCCAACCCGGCGCAGCCACGCCGGTGCGTCCGGCGCAAGAGCCGGCGGAAGCGGCGGAAGCGGGCTGAAATCGGCGCCAGAAGCGCACGTTACGTAAGAAAAACAGATGGGAATCACGAAGCCGTCGCTCAAAAGCCGCGTTTTTCAGCAGTCTGCTGCAGCGTGCTTGCTGAGCCCCAACGGGGGCTCGGCTCGAGTCGCCGGTTGGCCCGGCTATCATGCTCCGGGCCCAACGGCTGAACCCGCTCGTCGCAGTCCCGCGGGCTTCTTGAATCAACGCTGCGATGCCGGGGTTTGCCGCGGAAGGGTGCTCCGATTCAGCCCGGCACCCACACCGTGTCCGGGGCCGGTCATGGCCTTTTCTCCAGTTCCTGCCGTACGGCGATGGGAACGTAACCAACTTCCAGCCCGCGCGGCGGCGTAACAATCAAAGCCGGGTCCAAGCTCGCCAGCGGGCCAAAGTCGGGCGGTGGCAGGTAGTTGCGGTCCTTGGTCCAGGCGCGATGGAGCTTTTCAACGCGCTGCTGGACGGCCTCACGTTCCTCAGGGGTAAGGTCCGCGTTCAGCATGGCCGGCTGATCGGCAAACCGGTACCAATAGTAGGTCACCACACTGCCGTCTCCCAGCCGGGCTTTGAAGGGGCCTGCAACCGGTCCCGGCTTCTTCCAGCAGCTTTCCGGGTCTTCCGGCGTGGTCCGTGGCGGTTGGGGCGGTTCTTTCGGCGTTTCAAAGCGGTATTGTTTCAGGCCCAGCTCGTCCGGAACCTCTTCGGCCGAGACGACCACCCAGCGTGGCTTGTCCCCGTCGCTGGCCAGGCGGAAGAACTCGGGAAGCCTTACCAATCTGCCCGTGGTGCGGGTGAGTTCCCGGTTCCATCGGATGCCCAGTGTCAACGGGTCGGGCGTGACGAAACTGGCGAAGGAGCCCCACGCCAACGGCGCAGCCTGTTTCCGATCCACGCCTGGCGGAAAAAAGGCCCAGGTGGACCCCCCGGAGGCTCTGAACCTCTGCGTGGCAGAGGCTGAGGCCTGGATCAGCCCGTCGGCGGGCGGCCCGCCTTCGAACCAGCGGCGGACCCGGTCCCACAAGGCAGCCCTCGTATAAACCGTGTGCCGATGCAGCAGCACCGACTCGCCGGAGGGGCCGATCGGAAACAATGTCGGTGCCAGGCGGGCAAACCAGGTTCCATCACGACTCCGACTGAAAACGGCCGGAATGTGCTGGGTCTCCATCTGGATGGCCTTGTTGGGGTCGGACGGAGCCGTGTCGAGCAGCTTGCCCGCCCACTGGGGATTCTTCAGTAACGCGCGGGACCAAAAGTAGGGCGTGAAGAAGGCCACGGGTCCCTTGAAGTTGGCCGTGTTCAAAAACAGCGTCCAGCATTGATTGCCGGTCGGCACGTTGCGCCCTGCGGTGGTGGGTTTGGGATCCATCAGCGGCAGGGGCAAATAGCCGTAACCGAACAGTTCGCCCTGCACGCCCTGCTTGAGATTCAGACCGTCCAAAGGAAACAGCAGCCAGGGACTGAGTTGAACCACGCCGTAGAGACCGCGCTCCTCTTCCCAAGTGCCCGCGCCGTAACCCGGGCCGTTGGCGATCACCGAAAAGTTCGGGCCCACCCCGCCCATGATGAACTTCGGCGTGGTGGTGGGGAAACGTGTGTCCCGCCACCAACCAAGCCCGCCCTCAATGTCGGTGTAGCATTCTTCCTTTGGTTGTTGCCCGGGTTCATGCAACGGGAACATCCAGGTGCTCGGCAGCCCGGTCTGGAAGTCGTGCCCCGGGTAATGATCGAGAAGCGGCCAGGCGGCCACGTACATGGAAAAACCGGCGTTGAACTCCCAGGGCAACCGTTCCCCGTCGAACAGCAGGTAGCCATACATTTCGCCGCGCTGCACCTGCCCCGGCAGCGATGGCGTGGCCAGGCCCATGCCCAACACGGCGTAGATGACAAGGGATGATTTCATAGTCGAGTGGATGCGCATGATCCCGCCGATCCGCTTGCCGCTTCCATCACGCCTGCCCATGACCGAACCCACACGGGCAGCCAGCCGTACAATGTACCGGCAAGCCGCAGTACCGCCGGTTGCCACGCCTCCGAGCCGGGGAAGGTTGACCACACGGCTGAACACCTGCGCGATGGGAATGAAGCGGAAGGTTTCACGGCCCGTCTGGTCCCGGTTGTTCTTTTGCCCCCCATGATGACAACAAGGGTTGCCGGTTCAAGCTCGGGAAGCAACCGGCGAAGCCAACAGGCTGTGCCGCAAGTCTCATGGCCCGGGCAATCCCCTGCAGCGAAAGTTCAGCAAGGGACCGCGGTTACCACCCCGGGCCTGCCGGAACGCCACCAGCCCTGCAAGGGCCGGCACCTCTCCGGCAGGCCCTCTGCCTGCTGCGACTGTGACCGGATCAATTGTCACAGCGTTTTAATCCATGCAATCATGGCCGGCGTTCTTGTGCCGGTCTCGTGCCCTCAGGGTCCACGTGCGTCGTCACTGCAAGCAAAAATGCGGGCCTGAAGATCCGAACCTCATTGCCTGTGCGGCGGCGTTGCAAGCACACCATTTAAAAAAGAGAGCCCTGGAATGGACCCGGTCACCCGCGGTTCGCCCCGCCGCGCGGTCGTCAGCAGGGGTGAACCTCCCCGCGCCGGCTCCCGTTGAGAGCACAGGCGTAGGTCCGGGTTGCCATGCTCCCGGTCCCGCTCCTTCCGGAAGGGTCATGGCCGACGCGGCCCATGCCACCGGCATCTCCACTCAGGCAACCGGGGCAGCTTTATGGAGCCAGGTGTGGCGGGCCTCTCGAGTTCCTGGCGCGTTGACACCGGCCCTTGAAGGTCACCCAAGGCTGCTGAACCCGTGGAAACAAATCCGGGTTCGTTCTTGGCCCGGCTGGCCCGACCCGACTACCTTTGGAACCGGATGAACCGGCGCATCCGGACATGGTTCTGCGGAGCGGCCGCCCTGTTGGCCGTCTGGGGCCTGGCCTTGACCTTGTACCACGGGTTCGACCGACAAAAGGTCACCGCCGACCGTATCCGGCAGTGGATGGAGAGTACCGACCTGGCCCGGCTCCAGGGCCGGGATCGCGCGCACGCATTGCAACAGCTGGCCGACTGGATCAATGCGCTGCCATTCGAGGAAAGGCGCCGGCTGCGCCTGAGCGGCCTGTGGACCAACTGGTTCGCCGCCATGACCGAAGCCGAACGCGCCGCTTTTCTGGATGCCACACTTCCCACCGGCATGGAGCAGATGCTTTCGGCCTTCGAGGAACTCCCACCGGACCGGCGCCAACGAATGCTGCGGGACGCGCTGCGCCGGCTCCAGGAGGCCGCCACCGACCTCGGCAACGAAGTCGTCGCCCCCCCTCCGGGCTGGAGCGAAGAACTCCAACGCCAGGTGGCCGTGCACGGCTTGCGCGCGTTCTACGCCCGGAGTTCCGCCCAAACCAAGGCCGAACTGGCGCCCGTGCTCGAGGAGATCCAGCGACTGATGCAGAGCGGCCGCTGGATGCGCGGCGGCGGCCAACCTTGACCGCAACCATGCCGGCTCGACGCCCCGCCCATCCCCACCATTCACACCCCCTGCCGGCCTTTACCCTGTGGGAACTGCTGGTTGTCATGGCCATTTTGTCCCTGTTGACGGCCCTGTTGTTGCCGGTCCTGGGTCGTGCGCGCGAGGCCGGCCGGGCCACCGCCTGCACGGGACACCTGCGGCAGATCGGGCTCGCCCTGCAGATGTACGTGGACCAGAACCGGCAGCGGTTTCCGGTCATGCGGGATCGCGCTCCCGACACCAACGCCGTACCTGCGACCGTCGTCCTGCCCACGCCGGATGAGGTGCTGGCGGACGAGGTCGGTAACCGGGCCGTGTTCCGTTGTCCCTCGGATGGCGCACGTCTGTTCGAAACCACCGGTTCCAGCTACGCTTGGAACAGTCTGCTCAACGGGCAACCGGCCCATGATCCGGAACTGTTTGGCCTCCGGTTTGGCGCCACGCGGGTGCCGGTGTTTTTCGACAAGGAACGGTTTCACAAGGCCCGCGGCGACCGTCGCGCGGTGAACTACCTGTACGCCGACGGCAGCGTGCGGAATCTGCTGGTGCTGGAGGGGCCATGAACCCGGTTGCCATTGAAGTCCGGCATGTGTCCAAGCGGTTCGGGCGCCGACCGGCGGTGGAGGACCTGAGTTTCAGTGTCCCGGCCGGGGCGGTGTGCGGGTTGCTGGGTCACAATGGCGCCGGCAAAAGCACGGTCATCGGCATGATCCTCGGCCAGGTCTGGCCGGACGCCGGCGAGGTGCGCGTTCAGGGCTGGGAGGTCACGCGCCACCGCGCCCGTGCCCTGGCCCGCGTCGGTGCCCTGTTCGAAACCCCGGCCTTCTATGAAGAGCTCAGCGCCCGGCGCAACCTGGAAATCTTCAGCAGCTACACCGCGCCGGTCTCGCGCGCGGAAATCGCCAATGCCTTGCAGCGCGTGGGCCTGAACGGCAACGAACGTGCGCCGGTGCGCACCTTCTCCCACGGCATGCGCATGCGACTGGCCCTGGCCCAGGCCCTCCTACCCGGACCGGAGATCCTCATCCTCGACGAGCCCGGCGAGGGACTGGACCCCGAGGGCATGTATGAACTGCGACAAATGATCCGGCAGCTCCACCGGGACCTGCGCCTGACCATCCTCTTCTCCTCGCATCGGCTGAATGAGGTGGAGGAACTCTGCACGCATCTGGTCGTGCTGCGCCAGGGCCGGAAAGTGTTTGACGGTCCCTGGGACCGTTTGCAGTCGGCCTCGAACCTGGTGCGCCTGGAGGCGGAGCCGTTTGCCGAGGCCGTGGCTGCCCTGGCCCGGGAGGGGTTGATCCGCCACAGCGGGCGCGACCCGGAGGGCGGTTGGGTCATCCCGGCGCCCGGCGTGGAAACCGACACCCTGGCCCGTCGCCTGGTCGAGTCGGGATACCGACTCCGCGAGATCCACCGGCCGCGCGCGTCGCTGGAAAGTCTGTACCTGAGCCTGATGCAACGGCCCACCCCTCCGGTCACCGAAGCTGCATCCACCACCGACCGCGTATGAAACTCCGTCACGCCGTCCGCAACGAGTTCTGGAAACTGTTCGGCAAAAAGCGAACCTACATCGGCTTCGTGATGTTTTTCCTGGCGCAGCTGGTTATGCTGCTGCTGTTCCAGCACACCCGCTGGCAGACCAGCATGGCCCGCCTGCTGGAGGGGAACGGTTACATCGCCGCGGAGTTCATGTCCGCCCTCACCGTGGCGGTCATCATGTTGATCCCGCAAATCCTCCTGTTGATGCCCCTCTATGCCACCCTGGTGGGAGGCGATCTGGTGGCCAAGGAGGCCGAGGACGGCACCCTCCGCATGATCCTGGCCCGGCCCATTGGGCGCCTGGAGCTGCTTACGGCCAAGTGGCTTGCCGGAGCCGGCTTTGCCATTCTGTTGGTGCTGGTGTTGGGCGGCACCGCACTCGGGCTGGCCCGACTCTGGTTCCCGTGGAAGGGGATGTTCGTGTTTGTGCCCGGCCAGACCTTCGCCCTGCTGGACAGCGGAACCGGGCTGGGCCGCTACGTTCTGGCCCATCTCTTTTTGGCGTCCAACGCCTTCACCATGCTGAGCCTGGCCTTTATGTTTTCCTGTTTCCGGGTGCGACCGGCCGCGGCCACAATTCTGGCGCTGTCCTACCTGTTCTTGAACCTCGTGCTGGAGTCCATCCCCTTCTTCGACCGTTACGAGCTCTGGTTGCTGCCCCACCATTTTCGGTGTTGGCTCCGCGTCTTCAACACCCCGATCCCGTGGTGGGACATCCTGCAATCGCAGGCGATCCTGGCCGCCGTGAACGCCACCACGTTCATCGTCGGCGCGGTCGCGTTCCAGTCCCGCGACTTTAAGAATTGACCTGCCCGGCCCAACCTCCGTTGACGGACGGGCTGAACGCGGACACCACCCTCGAGCCGCGCCCGGGCCCCACGCCGTTCAAATGTGCCGGGAATCAGTCTCGTCCTTGACAGTGTACCCGGTTTCCTGGCGCCGGAAATTCACCTCGTTCTTTTTCAGGTACGCCTGGTAAACGTCCTCGGCGCTCATTCCCAGGACCTGGGCCAGACTGATGAGAAAATGAAACAGGTCCACCACCTCCACACGCGCGTTTTGTTCGTCGAACTTTTGGTACCGGGCCCACCATTTCCAAGGGACGCTGTCGGTCAGCTCGGCGATCTCCTGCGACATGGCGCGGCAATAATTCAGGATCCACTGCACCCGCTCAGCCTCGTTCATCCCCTCGGTGCGCACGCCGATGCGCTCGTTGAGGGCGCGCTGCAAACGCCAGAGTTCCTCAAGACGATCCGGTTGATTCATAGGACACCGTACCATAGGCCGGGCACGGCCGCGTTGAACAGTTCAAAACCCCCGCCAACCATGTCGCATCGGCCACCCGCCAGGCCACCCCGAACCAGGGTCCCCGGGAGAGACAGGTAAACGGGACCGCGCCCCTCCGGGAGGCCGGTGCATCGGCCCCGCACCCCGCGGCTCTCCATCCTCGGAGACCGCCTCCGCGCGGCCGGCAAGAACCGGAGGACACGGAGGACCGTGCCCCTCCGGGCTCCCTGGCATCCGACAGCAGCCCTGCGAAACCCCTGCCATGAACGGGGCCGCCGGGCGTGTACCGCCCGAGACCTAGGTCATCAAAAAACCCCGAAAATCGCGCAGAAAGTTGTTGCGTCCACGCCGGCGACCCGCTAAACAGTGCCACAGCATTGCACCGAGTTGGTGCAGAGCCGGCGCGACCAAACCCGCGACCGGTTCTGCAGTGCGATCGGAACCATTGAAAAACCAAACCTGAGACGGAGGAACTAATGAAACTGAATCAGTGGACGTTGGGATTGGCGGCTGTGGGGGTGATCAGCCTGCCTTCGGCCCTCCGGGCAGAAGAGGCGGCTGTGCCCGTGATGACGGCTCTCTCTTCCACAACCATCAGCGGCTACGTGGACACCTCGGCCCAATGGAACCCGGGCACGGGAACAGGTGGCAACATCGGCTTGCCCTTTCAGCCGACGCTGTTCGGTGGCACGGACAAGGTTGATGGGTTTAACCTGAACGTCGTCCAACTCTCGATCTCCAAGCCCTTGGACGAAACCGACTGGGCGGCCGGCTATCGGGTGGATCTGTGGTTCGGCCCGGATGCCAACACCTTGGGCACGCAATCCACGCTGAGCACCGGAAGCAGTGACCTGGCAATTCGTCAGGCCTACGTGGCCACACGGGTCCCGGTCGGCACCGGACTGGACGTGAAGATGGGTGTGTTCGACAGCGTGATCGGCTACGAATCCATCGCTGCCGTGGACAACCCCAACTTCACCCGGTCCTATGGTCGGACCATCGAGCCGCGGACTCATACCGGCGTGCTGGCCTCCTATCGGGTCAACGAACTGATCAGTGTCTCCGCCGGCGTGGCCGATACGGTGGGTCCGCAGATCAACAGCCGCGCCTGGCCGGTTAAAGCCGAGTCGTACAAGACCTACCTCGGCTCGGTTGCCATCACCGCCCCCGACAGCTGGGGCTGGCTGGCCGGTTCCACCCTGTACGGCGGTGTGGTCAACGGTTTCAGCGGTTCGGACAACACGACCAGCTGGTACTTGGGGGGCACAGTAGCCACCCCGATCGAAGGTCTACGCCTCGGCGCCGCGTGGGACGTTCTTGATTTCCACAACATTGGCCTTGACCACTGGGCAGTGAGTGTGTACAGCTCGTTCGCCGCCACCGACCGGCTCAGCCTCCATGCCCGTGGTGAGCTGATCACTGGTGTGGCTGGCCTGACTGGCAAGGACAACGTTCAGGTCTGGGCCCTGACCGGTACAGTTCAGTACGACTTCTGGAAGAACGTACTGACCCGCGCCGAGGTCCGCTGGGATCACGCCGACGAGGGCAAGTACTTCAGCGCCAACAACGGTCTGCGCCGCAACTCCGTGCTGTTCGCGGCGAACGTGATCTACAAGTTCTAACGGCCTGACACGGTCTCTACCAACCCTCCCGGGGCCTACCCGGGAGGGTTTTTTTTCTTTCAAAGGCCGTCGCCCACCCACCCTGGGCTACGGACCTTGCCGCCAAGGGTTTCACCCGAGAAAACAAAGAGCGGATTGACCTCAAACCAGGCCGGTCGCGATCGGCGCCTCGTCCGAAAGGCACCCCGGGCGCAAATGCCAACGCCATGGGCGCACGAGCCCTCGAGCTCGAACTTTTGCGGACCGCGGGCAGACGGCCCCTCCCAGGGAACCATTGCAGGATGGGCACAGCCCCCGAGCCCGTTGATTGGGTAGCACACGCCACCCTGGAAGGGTCGCCGCAACCGAAAACGTTGAGCAGGCGAAGCGCCCGCCGGGAGGGGCGCGGCCCCCCGCTCTCGCCGATTCTTGCGGACCACGGGGCTGCGGGTCCACCCAACCTGTCGGAGCACGCAGGAGCGCAGCGATGGGACCTCATCTGGAGGGGTCACAGTCCTCGTGCCCCTGGATTCACCACAGAAGCACAGAGAACACGGACGCAATGCACGGAGGCGCGTTCAGGAAAAAGTCGCACGGGGAGCCTCCTCGATGCCCGCCCTTTGACCCGGAGTGTACGGCCACCGTCTCTGCCGGTTCCCGAGCCGGCGCAGGTCGGTTCACTTGCCACCAAGGGCTCCTGTTCCCGGCCAACCTTCCTCAGCCCACCAGGGTCCCGTCAGAGCCCCGACATTGCCGATCCAGCGTCCACCCGTGCATCGTTAAGGGCGGCTGGGTTCTCGCGCGAAGGCATTCACCATCCGGATCCCGGCTTCTCTCGCCGCATCCATGACCTTGACGATCTGCCCGAAAGGCGCCTTCTCATCCGCGCTGAGTGCCAGCCGAAGGTTGGGATGTCGGGATGCCTCCTCCCGCAGCCGCGCGGCCAGGGTGGCCAAGTCCAGCGGCGCGCCCTCCGTTCCCCACCACAACCGACCCTCCGCATCCACAGCGATCACCAGCGGGGCCTCCTCATGCGTGTCCACCCGACGCGCCTGCGAGGACTCCGGCAGCGCCAACCGCACCGCCGGGTGCTGCTTGAAGGTCGTGGTGACCATCAGGAAAATGATCAGCACGATCAATACATCAATCAGCGCCACGATGATCACCGTGGGCGGTCGCCGCTGGCTTCGAAGCCGAAATCTCATGGTTTTCAGCCGCCCGCAGGTTCACACGCGCCGGACTGCCGCGCGCGCGGACATGCCGGCCCCGGCCCGCCCCTCGGGGGAAGCCGTGGCCCCACACTCTGCCGCACGGTATTGCCGGCGCAAAAACTCGTCGCAGATCGCCTCCATCTCCACGGCCAGGGTTTCCACCTTGCGGTTGAAATAACTCCATGCGATCAGAGAGGGAATGGCGATCAGCAGCCCCAGCAACGTGGCGTTCAGAATCAGTGCAATCCCCTGCGCCAGCCGCGCGGCGTCGCCGAGACCGGCCTGACCGATGTTGGCAAACAGGCTGATCATTCCGACGATCGTTCCCACCAACCCCAGCAGCGGTGCCACGCCCACCGCCACCTCCAACACCACCAGGCCGCGTTCCAATCGCACCACCTCGTGACGGGCCCGGGTCTCCAATGCCGAGACGGCTTCCTCCTTCGGCCCGGCCAGGTGCTCCATGGCCAGCAACAGCAGTCGGCTCAGGGGTGAGGGATGTTGTTCGCACACGCGGCGCAGCATGGGAACGTCCTCACGCCCCTGACACGATTCCACCGCTGCTTCCACTTCCGGCGGCACCACCTTCCGCCACCGCAGGGCCACCCCGCGTTCGATGATGAACGTCAGGCTGACCAACGACGTCAGCACCAGCAGTACATACACCAAGGTTTCCATAACATCTGTCTTTCGCGCCCCGGACCCCGCGCCACCCGGTCAGTTGTAGTAAAAAGTGAACTGGACCTTCCGCACCTCGCCCTGGATCAGCCGGCGCAGCTCACGCGGCCAGGGAGGATACGGAGCTGGATCCAGCACCGCCATCTCGCACAACAACGACAGGTCCAGTCCCACGGTAGCCTCCACCACCTGCAGGTCCGTCACCCGCCCGTCACTGTGCAACTGAAACCGCAGAACCACACGCCCCCGCTGATACCCCGGGTACCGCTTGGCGTCCAAAAGGGCATACCACCGATCAGCCACCGCCCGCACAAACGCCGCATCATAATCACCAAATGGACTGGCCTTTACGTCCAGGGATTCAAACTCCAGCCGGGCGCGCACCCCGCCCTCCTGACGCATCCGTTCGCCGGGCAGGGACTGGGCACCCTGCCGGGCCCGGGCCTCCGCCAATGTCCGGGGCCGGGACGGGCGCGGGGCCTCCACCTGTGCCGGCGGCGTTTCCGGTTGGTTCCCGGCCAGGGCGAGGTCCCCCTGCGGCCGCGGTTCAGCCGGGGTTTGGATTGGTGGCGGAGGCGGAGGTGCTTCGGGTTGTACCGGTCGGGCTACTGCAGGTTGCAACGGTTGATACTCCTCGACGGCGGGCGAGCCCGCTCCTTCCTCCGTCTTGGGCACCTGTTCCTGTGTGCCGGTCAAACGCGGTCGTTCGGTCTCCTGATCCGCCTCCCGATTGGCCGCGCGGGCGTTCCGGTCGGAATAAAACGGCGTGTCGGGCGGCGGTTCCTCCGTGGCCTGCCGGGGCGATACCTCCACAAACACCAGGGGAGTTTCGGGCCGTTGCAGGGACTCTTCCTTCTCCGCCAATGCACGCGCCAGCTGATGCGCAAACCGAAGCCGTTGCGGCAGGAGCCAGTCCGACGGCAAATCCAAGTATCGGGCCACCCGGTAACCACCGTACACCAGCAGATGGATCAGTACGGACAGGGCAAAGGCGCGTGCCAGCCGGGTCCATTCCCGGCCGGTGCCTCTCCAACTCCATGCCCTGGCGCTCCCTGTACTGTCCATTTCGCCCTAGCTTGCCCGAGGCTCTCCCGATGTGCAACCGGGCCGGCAACCCCGTCCGACTCAACGCCCGCCAAAGATTCACCCTGCCCTCGGACGCCCCGGATGCCGGGGCAATCGCCGGTCATCCCCGGTAATCAAGCCTTCGCCACATGTGATGGTCCATCATCCCCGTCGCTCCACGTTCAGACTCTGCCGCTCAATGGCCGTCGCCACCTGTATTCGACCCCACATTGCGGCAAATGTTCAGGCTGCCATAACTCACACCCGGACTGACAATCGTGCTGAACACGGTTACCGTGACCTCCCTCGATTCCCATCTCCCCCACCAACCCAGACCTACCGTACCGTCGGCCGCATCTCCGTTGATTCTCCGCCGCGAATCGTCCGCGGACTCCCGCCCCGGCGGACGCTCACCCCTCCAGACCAGTCGGTCAAACGGTCTCTGCCCACAAACCTGAAGAAGGCCACCGAGACGGTTTCGGAAATGATGGCGGTGGGATCCACCCAACAGGCCGCGTCCCATCCTGAAAAAAATGGCCGGGTGCCAGAAACCGAGATGCTTCCCTTGCCGTGGCGGCGCCGACTTTTGACCTTGCATAACATTGGATCGTTTGGGACAAAGGGGCTTGGAGGCATATGCAAACCCCGTTTCCCATGCCCAACCAGGGCCGGTCCTCAGCCCTGTCATGGTTGGATCGAATTCTGGTCGTTCGTGTCGTTGCCGGGGTGACCCTGACCTGTTGCACCACCGTCCACGCCGCCAGCTACCCCCGCGCCTGGGGACGCAATCTGGAAGGACAGAGCCTGCCGCCGCCGGGTTTAACCGATGTCGTGGCCGTGGCCGGAGGCGGACTTCACAGCGCCGCTGTCCGGCCAAACGGCAGGGTCGTCGCGTGGGGCTGGAACCTGCAGGGCGAGACCAATGTGCCGGTCTCCCTTCCCCCGGCGCGGGCCGTTGCCGCAAATTACGGCTACTCCCTGGCACTTTTGGAGGATGGGACTGTGCAGGCATGGGGGACCAGCCCGGCCGCAGCCGTGCCGCCGGATTTGGCCGAAGTGGTGGCGATAGCGGCCGGATACGATCATGCCGTGGCACTACGCCGGGACCTGGCATTGGTCGGTTGGGGACGCGCACCCGCACCGCCTGCCGGGGTGACCAGCGCAGTGGCCGTGGCAGCCGGCCGCGGGCACACGCTCGCGTTACTGCCCAACGGGCTGGTGGCCGCATGGGGGGATGACACCGGAGGGAAGCTGCAGGTGCCGTTGGATCTCAACGAAGTGGTGGCAGTGGCGGCCGGGGATGACCACAACCTGGCCCTGCGCGGTGACGGCAACGTGATTGCCTGGGGCGCCAACGACCAGGGGCAGGTCTCCGTGCCGGCCGGGTTGAGCAACGTGGTGGCCATTGCCGCCGGCAGTGCGCACAGTTTGGCCCTGCGCGCCGATGGCACCGTGGTTGGCTGGGGACGCAACGACTTCGGCCAGAGCACACCCCCGGCCGGGTTGACCCGCATCATTGCAGTCGCTGCCGGCGGTTATCACAGCCTGGCCATTCAGGGGGACGGTCAGCCGGTCATCACTGTCCCGCCCAGAACCCGTAACGCCGTTCTGGGTGCCCCTGTCCGACTCTATGTGAAGGCGGTGGGAGATCCTCCCCTGGCCTATCAGTGGTTCAAGGATGGCCTGGCCCTGGCGGGCGAAACCAGGGCCGTCCTGGAAATTCCGGCGGTGGAAAACCACCATGAGGGTCTCTACTCGGTCCGTGTCTCCAACCCGCTCGGCAGCGTGACCAGCCCAGAAGCCGCCCTGCGCGTGCAGGCGTTGCCGCCGTGGATCACATCCGAACCGGGAGACGTCACGGTCACCTGCGGCGACCCGTTTGAACTGTCTGCCACGGCCGCCGGCAGCGGCTCCTTGCTTTACCAGTGGCTGTTGGAAGACCGTCCCCTGCCGGAAGCCACCAACGCCACACTTCGTTTCCCTGTGGCCACTCCGGACCTGGCAGGTTCCTACCGCTTGGTGGTCAGCAACGAATACGGTTCCACCACCAGCCGCGTGGCCTCGGTTCGCGTTCAGGTGGATCCACCCACCATCACCGTTCCGCCGGTCGCCCGGGCCAAACAGGGCCAGCCGTTCATCTTCACGATCCAGGCCCGGCATTCGCCCCACGCGTTTGGTGCCTGGGGGCTTCCACCCGGGCTGGAACTCGACCCGGCACAGGGCGTGATCCAGGGTACGCCCATCCAAGCGGGCAGCTTTACAGTCCTTCTGGCCGCCACCAACGTTTGCACCCATGCGACCGCCACGCTCCAATTGCAGGTCGACTCCTCGGCCCCACGGATTCAGGCGCCGGCAGTCGTTCAAGGAACGGAAAACGTCCCGCTCAGCTTCGCCATCAGCGCCACAGAGTCTCCCACACGCTACGACGCGCTCAACCTGCCTGCGGGGCTGGCAGTGAACCGGACCACCGGCCTGATCCAGGGCACGCCGGCCCGGCCGGGTGACTTCGACGTGGTATTGATCGCCGCCAACGCCTGGGGTGAGGCCAGGGCCACCGTTCGTTTCACCATCGCTCCGCGCACCATCGGCGCTCTCACCATTGCCAACGTCACCTACACCTACTCCGCACCCTACCTGCTCGACTTCCAATTTTCGCTCTACGACAGCGATGACCCGGCCGTGGCCCGGCCCGTGGTGGTCAACCCGGCCGAGCTTCTCGTGGTGCCCAGAGAAAACGACCGGCCGATCAGCACCAACGAAAGCGCATGGCTGCTGTCGCCCGGGGCGGGACTGGGAAAACTGGTCAAAGCGGTGTTGGTGCTGGACTTCAGTTGGAGCGTTGCCTCGCTGGCCAACGGCGATGCCAACACCAACGGCCTCTCGGACGCCATGGAGGCCATGGTCACGGCTGCACAAGATTTCGTGGCACGTCTGCCCGCCGGTTCACAGGTGGGCGTGGTCGAGTTCCATCGCGAGGACCGGGACCCGGCCGTGGTGCAGCCGCTCAGTGCCGACGTGGCTGCCGTGCAAAACGCCATCGCGGGCATCTGGACGAACCAAGTTCAAGGGTTCCCGGCCGGTTCCCGCGTCTGGGACGCCCTCGCCACGGCCATCAACATGCTGGGTTCGTCCAACGCGGATGAACAACACTACGTCATTTTCATCTCGGACGGTCGGGACGAATCAAGCAGCGCCACCGTGGAGGATCTCATCAACGCCGCCACCAACGCCAACGTCCGGATTTACGGCCTCGGTTTCGGCATCGAGCTGGATGCGGCGCCCTTGCAAGCCCTCACCACCGCCACGTCCGGTCGCCTGGTGACGGCCCAAAACGCCGAGGAACTGGCCGCCCAGCTGGGCCAAGTCACCCAGGACATCGCAGGCCAGTACGTCCTTCGATGGGCCACGCTCCGCCGGGGCAGCAACGCTTTCATGCCCTCCTTCGAAGTCCATTACCAGGGGCTCGTCGCCCTGTCGCCCACCAATCCGGTCTGGACCAATTTTAACGACCCCATCATCGACACCAACTCGGAGCCACCCACCACCAACTATCCCCTGGTCACCAACTACATCATCGGTTGGTTCAACCCTGCCGATTACGCCGGAGATGTCACTCTGGGCCACATGCGGCTGGTCCCGGACGATCGCTCCGGTGAGCCCGCTCTCACCCTCCGCGCCCGTTATATCCCCCGATTCATCCGCCGGATCCAGTTGCGCTATCGGCCCAATTGGCCGTGTTCGGTGGAGGTCCTGTCCACAGCCCCCGGAGAAATCCTTCATGGATGGTCCCTCACCCAAACCAACGAATCCGACGGCACCCAGGTCCTGCTGTTGAGCAGTCCCAATCCGGACGATCCCATGACCAGCCTGCCCTATGGCGGGTTTGGCAGCCTGCTCCGGTTCACCTTCCGGGACCTTAACGCGCTCTCCAACGCCTTCGCCACGATCGAGCCGGACAATTCGATCTACCTCACCAGCGGCCCCCAACGTTGGGTCATCGAAAACACCAACGAGTTCGTCCGCGTCTATCCGCCCCTGCCCTTCGGCACCCCGGGACCCTGGCTGGAGCAACACGGGTTCAGCGGCGACCTGGCCGCAGCCGAGCTGAGTGACCCCGACGGCGACGGCGTGCCCACCTGGCAGGAATATCGGGCTGACACCGACCCGCGCGACCCCAACTCGCGCCTGGTGCTGACTTTCCTGCCCGCAATCCCGTGGAGCACCTTCCACCAGGTCGCCTTCCCCACTTCCCCGCGCAGAACCTACCGGGTGGAACGCTCCACCGACCTCCAATCCTGGGAACCCATCGGGCCGGATGTGCCCGGAACCGGCGCAGTCCTGCTCGTCACCGATCCCCAGCCCCCGTGGACCCTGCCGCAGGCGTACTACCGGGTCCGGGTGTGGTAACCGGTGCTGCAGAAGGGTCGGCACCCTCCCGCCCGGGAGCTGCCGCGCCGGATCCAGCCCGCTCCGGAGCAACCGCACCGAGTTGTTCCCGAACCCACGCCAGCGCCTGGTCCCGCGTGGTGAGCTCCTCGGCCAACTGCTTCTCCCGCAACTGACACAGCAGCCGCCCCAACTCCGGCCCGGGACGCATCCCCAACGCCAGCAAATCACGCCCCGTTAAGAGGGGCGGGACCAGCTCCGGCCGGCGCTCCAACTCCGCCCGCTCCCGCACCAGCATCTCGTAAACATCCAGCCTGCCGTGCGAGCCCAGGCAGTCCAGACGGTGCAACTCCAACTCCAGCGGAAACGTGGGCCGCAGCAGCATCCGCCGCAGCGTCGCCTTGCGCATCTGCGGCACGTCCTTGAACTGCATGTGATGCCGGACGACAAACGCCACCGTCTCAATGTCCCTTCGCGGGAAACGAAGTCGTTCCAGGATCTCCCGCGTCATTTGCTCACCCACCTTTTCATGCTCGAAGAACCGGATCCGACCCGTCTCCGGTTCCCTCCGGGCCGTCACCGGCTTGCCCACGTCGTGCAGTAGAACCGCCCAGGGCAACAACCGGTCGGCACCGGCGGGCATCAGCTCCAGCATGCGCATCACATGCTCCCAAACCGTGCCTTCCGGATGGTGATCCGGCGATTGTTCACAGCCCTCAAAAGCCGCGAGCTCGGGCAAAACCACCGCCAACAATCCGCTCTCCCGCAACAGGCGCAGTCCCCGCGTTGCATGCGGAGGTTCAAACAGCTTCAACAGTTCATCCCGGATCCGCTCGGCACTGATCCGCCCCAGCAGGGGCGCCTGCGCCCGAATCGCCGCCAGGGTCCGCTCCTCGACCTCGAACCCCAGTTGGGCCGCAAACCGAACCGCGCGCAACATCCGCAAATGATCCTCGGCAAACCGCTGCTCGGGCTCTCCGATGGTGCGAATCAACCGCGCTTCCAGGTCCCGCCGCCCCCCCACCCAGTCATGCAACTCCCCGCGGATGGGATCGTAGAACAGCCCGTTGATGGTAAAGTCCCGGCGCAACGCGTCCGCACGCGCATCGGCGAATCGGACCTCCGACGGATGCCGCCCGTCCTCGTAGCCCGCTTCAGCCCGAAAGGTGGCCACCTCCACGGTCCACGGCCCCTCAATCACCCGCACCACCCCAAACGACCGACCCACCGCAACCGTCCTGGGAAACAGCAGCTCCACCTGTTCGGGCCGCGCCGAGGTCGCCACGTCGTAGTCTTCCGGATCCTTGCCCAGCAACATGTCCCGCACACAGCCGCCCACCCAAAAGGCCTCAAAACCGGCCCTTTGCAGGCGATCCACCACGTCGTAGGCCACCCGGCGCAATCCACCATCCATCTCGCCCACCACGATGCCCCACCCCCACGACCCAAGTCGAGCCGTGCTTCGGTGATTTTACCGGACCCGCCCCGACCCGCGCCCGATCCATCGCAAAAGTCGCATCCATCCGCCTCCGCACCGGCCGGTCAAACCGACCGGGACAACATCACCACCCCCTGCGACCCACAGGGTGCCCTTCCGGCCGGACCCTACCAATACCGTCCTCAGGTTACGGAGCCAAGCGAACCCGGTAAAAACGCCGGGTTGTCCCTGCCGGCGTTTCCTCGCGCCAGATCCAGGGCCAGGTCGGTGGATTGGTCCACACGACGTCGCGCCACAGCTGCAGGTCTTCCGACACCTGAAGGATGTAGTCCGGGCCCGGGACGCCTTCCACACTCAACACCCAGCCGCCGTCGGCATCCCGCGTCACGCCCAACCGCGGCGGCGACACCGGCCGCACCACCACCTGCACCGTTTGCGTGGCGCTCAACGCGGGTTCCCCATCGTCACTCACCACCACCGTCAACCAGCAGGTCGTTCCTCCCAAAGCCACCGGCACCCGCCATCGCAGCACGCCCGTCTCAGCGTCCACCGTGGCCCCCCAGGTCTCACCCGCCAGGGCAAATCGCAACTGTTGCAGCGGCAGGTCCGGGTCCGTGGCCCGAAACGCCAGTTCCAACGTCTGCCCGGCTGTGATTTCCTGCGGCGGTATCGGATCCAGCACCGGTGGCTGGTTCGGTGCGTTGGTGATGCTGACCAGCACTGAAACCGTCTCCGGCCCCATGCGCCAACCCGTCAAAGGATCCGTCGCCGAAACCGTGAAACTCGCCAGTCCGCTGTACCCGCGCGTCGCCACAAACCGCACCCGGCCCCCATCCTCCAGCAGTTCGACCGACCCGTTGGTCCCCGCCTGTACCTGCCAAACCAAACCGGTCCAACCCCGCGCGAGTTCGTCCAGGTCAATCTCGATGAACCCATTCCTCGGACAGACCCGGTGCCAGCCGGCCCGCCAGTTCAAATAATCCTCCAGGGCCGTGTAACCCTCCGGCCCGACCCGGTTGCGGTCGCGCGCGTCATTCGGGTTCAGCCCCAATGCCAGTTCCCAAAAGTCCGGCATGCCGTCGAGATCCGTGTCCACAGGGGCCGTCTCCGTCCTCAACTCCGGCCAGCCCCGCACAAAAATCAGGTTCATACCGTTGACGTTGCGCACCTCATTATCCTCCGGCTGTGTCGGCTCGCCCACCGCGTCCACGAGCCGCCCGGTCTGGGTCTGCAAGGTCCGCAGAATCCGGCTGTCCACGGCATCACGGGCTTGCGACGCGCCGCCGCGTACAGCCACCTGCAGGAACGCTCCGCCGGCGTCCATCACCGGCACCTCCAACGGCCAGGGCCACGCCTGCAAGCGCGTGTATTGCCCGCCGAACATTCCCCAGCCCGTGTCCGCACCGTCCCAGCGGCCGTTCCGGTTCGAATCGATCCAGTTGCCCGCCTGATGGATCCACGTGTTGGTGGCGCCGCCCTGAAAGGCCGTCCTCGGCGTTTGCGTGGAAGGACCGGCCACCAACACATTGCCCAGGTAAGCCAGCCAGTTGGTGAACCCGCCCGGGTTGTCAGCATCATCCGCCCCCGAGTGCCCGGCCCGGCTGCCCCAGTTGTAAACCACGTTGTTCACAAATTCCAATCGCAGCCGGTCCCCCAACCGCGGATTCCGACTGTTGTGATGGGCGTAGAGGTTGCCAAAAAAGGTCAGACGCCCGTCCCCGTACCGGAGCAACGACCCGTAACCGTGCGCCCCTTTGTCGTGCTGCGAGACATTCAGGCTCTCGGCGATCCAGCAGTGCTGCACCGTCACCTGGGTCGAATGGGTCACCGACAAACACTCGTCCACGCTCCAGGACGTTGAGAGGTGATCCAAAACCACATTCGTCGCCCTCACCACCCAGACGGCATCCCCCTGAAACGTGGGATCCATGTCGCCGGGGCGCACCCGTATATACCGCACCACCACATCCCGGGCATCCTGAATCCTCAACGTCCGCCGCCTCAACGTGATCCCGTCGCCCGGCGCTGTCTGACCCGCAATGGTCAAAAAACTCTTGTTCACCACCAGATCGTTGCTGAGCGTGATCGTGCCCGAAACGGCAAACACAATCGTCCGCGGCCCCGTGGCCGAGGCGATGCCATACCGCAGCGTGCCAAACCGACGCGGGTCGCTGGAACTCACATAGTCTGCCAGATTGGTCACGTAATAGACGTCACCGCCCCGTCCACCGCGCGCATACGCACCCGCACCCACCGCACCGGGAAACGCCGTCTGACCCGGGGCCATCCACGCCGTCCAAACCACCAACCACCCCAGAAGCAATCCACGGCCAACCAAAGACCCGCCCCGGGCCGTCCCGCCCCCGCACCTCCACGGGCCCTGGACGCCGCCGCCCGCCTCGCGACCCCGTCCCCCACGCGCCCGGGTTCTCAACCCGCCGCGACCGACGCCGGTCCGGATCGCGCTTACCATGCCCGCACCCTTCCATTCCAAGTCACCCATTTTCTTCAGTACCATCTTGCGCCGCCAGATCTCGCCCGGCCTTCCCGATTCGTTGCACCGCTGACACGTCCCCACCTTCAAACCCCACACCCGGACGCTCCCCCTACTGCGCGGAAATACCAAATGCCCTCCTCGATCATGTCGCACCTGCGAATGCCGCCCAAGTCCGCGTTTTTGCAAATCACCTCCAAAATCTTGCAAACAAGGTCGCGCATCCAGGGAACTCCCGCCCCCAGCCAACATTCCCTTCCCTAACCGGGCTGGCTGGCGCCTCGGCCCCTTCACGCACAGTGCCGCCCTCCACAGCCCCACGCATTTTCAGGTCCCGCGCCCGGTCCGTGTTCATAAGATCCCCGCCTCCGTCCTTCATCCGGTCTTGTCAAAACCAACGCGGCAACGGAATCTGCTTTGCATGAAGTCTCGACAAGCGGGACTGACTCTCCTGTTGCGCGTAACAATCGTTGCGGCCCTGGTGAGCGCAACCGCATCCCTGCCCGCGCAGGTGCAACTTCACCCGCCCGTCCGTACTCCCCAAGGTCTCCGGTTGGAGTGGACCGACCCCGGCCCCGGCTCCGTCCATACCGTGCAAACCCGGGACCGCCTCACCGGTGGCATCTGGCTCCTGCCCGAGGCACCTGAAAATTGGCCCATCGCTCAGACCCGATGGACCGATCCAAACCCCTCGGCTCCGGCGCGGTTCTATCGGGTTTTGACCCTGCCCGCAGTCCAACGAGGCCACCTCCTCAACGCCGAGTACCGCACCAACCTCACCACGGTTCAAATAGCGATCCTGTTGGCCCTGGCCGGCGTGAATCTCACCCCGCAATACGCCGTCCAGGTCTACAAACTCACCTACGAAACGATCGGTCCCTGGGGCGAGCCCACGCGGGCCACTGCCGCCCTGGTCCTGCCGGTCGGACCCGGTCCATGGCCACTGCTCGGTTACCAGCACGGGACCATCCTCCGCACCAACGACGCCCCCTCCGCCGCCAGCATCACGGGCGAACTCGGGATCGGTGTCGTTTTTGCCTCCCAGGGTTACGTCACCGTGTTGCCGGATTATCTCGGATTGGGGGACTCACCCGGGCTGCATCCGTACCACCATGCCCGATCCGAAGCCACGGCCGGGGTGGATGCCCTCCGTGCGGCCCGCGCCTGGTGCACGCAGCTTGGCGTTGCGTTGAATGACCGGCTCTTTTTGGCCGGTTATTCCCAGGGCGGCCACGCCACCATGGCCCTGCACCGTGAGATCGAACAATTCCACCTGCAGGAATTCAATCTCACCGCCTCCGCACCCATGGCAGGTGCCTACGATCTGTCCGAAACCACCGCCAACGATTTCCTCAGCGGCCGTCCCCAGCCCAACCCCTATTACTTCGCCTATCTCCTGGCCGCCTACCAGGAGGTCTACCGGCTGACCAACAGCCTGGCCGATCTGCTGGCCCCTCCCTACGACACCCTGCTGCCCCCGCTCTTTCACGGACACGTCGGCGGCGGGTCCATCAACGCGGTCATGCCCAACAACCCCCTCCTCATCCTCAAGCCCGAAATCCTGCAGGCGTTTCGGACCGAGCCCGATCATCCCCTGCGCCTGGCCCTCCGTCAAAATGACGTCCATCGTTGGCGCCCCACACGACCCATGCGACTCTACCACTGCTCGGGCGACCAGGACGTCGTCTTCGCCAATGCCCTGGCCGCGCTCTCCCACTTCCATCAGCAGGGCGCCACCCAGGTGGAACTGGTTGAACCCTTGCCGGGCGGGAACCATGCCACCTGCGTGTATCCCTCCCTGCTGCAAGCGCTGCAATGGTTCGAGACTTTGCGGCGCTGAAGCGCCCGGCGCCCCGCTCTGAGCCGGCTCCCGCCCGCCCTCAAAACATCCGTTCCAGATCTGTCGGCGGCGGTGATTTTTGCCAATAGGACGCGGTCCCGTCCTCCCGCCGCAATCGCAACGGATCGTGGCCCGCCCATCGCAGGGCCAGACCCATCGGAACCACCAACAACCAGAAGAGCAGGGTCAACACCGCGTACCCCAGGGCCCGGGCCACTTGAAATCCGCTCCACACGATCGCCCGGTAGTATCCCCGAAACCATTCCGGTCGCACTCCGGCCAACACCGCCACTCCACAGGCCGCTGCCACCACGGCCAGCCAACCCCTCCAGCCGATCCAACCGCGCCA
Source organism: Limisphaera ngatamarikiensis (assembly GCF_011044775.1). Lineage (NCBI taxonomy): Bacteria > Pseudomonadati > Verrucomicrobiota > Verrucomicrobiia > Limisphaerales > Limisphaeraceae > Limisphaera > Limisphaera ngatamarikiensis. Next base: position 137,853 of record NZ_JAAKYA010000052.1, read on the forward strand.
CCAGCAAAAACCGGCCAGCAGAACGGGCCCGCCCAGACTGGCCAGGGTCAGTCGCCGCCATTCCCGAGGGTCTTCGCGATATTCCAGGCGCATGGCATCAGTCGGGCATCAAGGGTCCGCGCCGCGGCACCGGTCGCCCGGGCTGTTCCCGTCGTTCCAGTACAAAACTCCCCATCACCAGCGTGTCCATCTCGGTGTTCACGAAACACCGGTACGCATCGTCGGGCGTGCAAACAATCGGCTCCCCGCGCACGTTAAAGGAGGTGTTGACGAGCACCGGACATCCGGTCGCCCGCTCCCACCGCTCCAACAACGCATCAAACAACGGAAACCGCCGCGCGTCCACCGTCTGAATTCGCGCCGACCCGTCCACATGCGTCACCGCGGGCAGGATGGACCGCTCCGCCTTCAACAGGTCCAGCCCGCTCAAACCTTCCGGCACCGGCCGCCGCCATTCCTCCCGAATTGGCGCCACCAGCAACATGTACGGCGACTCACACGCCAGCTCGAAGTACTCCTGCACCCGGTGCCGCCGCACCGCCGGCGCAAACGGCCGGAACGACTCCCGAAACTTCACCTTCAGGTTCATCACCGACTGCATCCGGGGCGACCGCGGATCGCCCAGGATCGACCGGTTACCCAGGGCCCGTGGACCAAATTCCATCCTGCCTTGAAACCATCCAACCACCTTCTCCTGCCGCAGCCGTTCCACCGTCACATCCAGCAACGTGTCGCGATCGTACCGCCGATACACCGCCCCGTGCCGGCGCAGCACCGCCTCGATCTCCTCATCCGTGAACGCCGGCCCCAACAGCGCCCCCTCCATCGCATCCGTCTCGTGCGCGTCCCCGTCCGGACCGGCCTCGCGCTCCAGCCAACGTTCGCCCCCACACTCGTGCCAGGCCTGCAAGGCCGCCCCCAACGCCCCGCCCGCATCCCCCGCCGCCGGCTGCACCCACAGCCGCTCAAACCCGGCCTCGCGCAAAATCCGCCCGTTCGCCACGCAGTTCAGTGCCACCCCGCCGGCCATGCACAAATGGCGCAGGCCCGTCATCGCCCGCGCCCGCCGCGCCATCCGCAACAGGATCTCTTCCGTCACCGCCTGGATGGACCGCGCCACGTCCATGTGCCGCGTCTCGATCGGCCCGTCCGGTTCCCGCGGGGGCCCGCCAAACAACCGGTGAAAGCGATCGTTCGTCATCGTGGTGCCGCGCAGAAACTCGAAATACTCCAGGTTCAACCAGAACGAACCGTCCGGCTTCAGGTCAACCAGCTCCCGCAGAATCACATCCACAAACCGCGGCTGTCCGTAGGGCGCCAGCCCCATCAGCTTGTACTCGCCCGAATTGATGCGGAAACCGCAGTACGCCGTGAACGCCGAATACAACAACCCCAGCGAGTGCGGAAACCGCAGCTCCTCCCAAAGTTCGATCCGATCACCCCGGCCCACCCCCATCGTCGTCGTGGCCCATTCCCCCACGCCGTCCACGGTCAAAATCGCTGCCTCCCGAAACGGCGAGGGATAAAACGCACTGGCCGCGTGCGCCTGATGATGGCCGGTGAACCAGATCGGCGTCTCCTCACGCAAACCCGGCAGCGCCCTTCGAATGGTCCGGCGCAGGTCCAGCTTCTCACTCAACCAGCTCGACAACACCGGTGGAAACGTGCGCCAGCCACCCGGCACCACCGCTAGATACGTCTCCAGCAGCCGGGCAAATTTCAGCACCGGCTTGTCGTAAAACACCACCAGGTCCAGGTCCGACTCCCCCAGTCCGCCCTCCCTCAGACAATAGGCAATGCCATGGCGCGGAAAATCAGGGTCGTTCTTTTTCCGGGTGAACCGCTCCTCCTGCGCGGCCGCCACGATCCGGCCATCCCGCAACAGCGCCGCCGCCGCATCATGATAATAGGCGGAAATTCCCAGGATGTGGCGTGGTCGGACCTTCAACATGGTCGGAGACACGGCCGCTCAGCTTGCCTGGATCGCCCTCGCGCCGGCATCACATGAACGGGTACAGCGCCCACACAATCCCGCCGCTGGAGGTAAAGACCAGCACCGCTCCCACCGCCAACAAGATAAGCACCAGCGGCACCAGCCACCATTTCTTCTCCCGACGCGCAAACGCCCAGAACTCTTTAAGCAGCGACCACATGCAATCCCGGCCTCCAAAGTAGAGCCCGCTCCCACCCCTGACAACTGCCAACCCACACCACCTTTCGCCAGCCTCAAAACCGCCACAACCCGGCCCGGGACATTCCACCAGGCCCCACGTCCCGCGGTTCACCGGTCCGGAAGCCGGGCCGGCGCAATCGCGCCGGGACGGAACTTCCCACAGGCCACACTAGGCCACCACACCCACGGTCGTCAAAACGCCCGGGACCGGTCCCCACGGCCCCGCAGGGTCCTGTACCCGTCCAATCTACCCATGCCTTGCGGCCCGGCCGCAACCCCGCCATGCTTGGCCTCGGACATTACCGATGCGCATCGCTCCAACCCCATCCCTCCTGCTGAGCCTCGGCCTCTGTGCGGTCGGGGTTGCCTTGGGCCAAAACCTGGTCCCCGACGGCGAACTGCGGGCGGGCACCCACGAACCCGCCCACTGGCGCCTGGGCGCCGGTCAGGGCTCATGGCGCAACCAAGGTGAACCTGCCGGCGTACTCACCCTCACCGGTACCGGACGCGACAGCGGCTGGTGGCGCTCCGAAGAAATCGCGCTCCAGCCCGGCGGACTCTACGAAGTCCGGTTCCGCGCCCGACGTGCCCCGGGCGCCACCGGAGGCGTCGCCTTCGTCGGCACCAGCAGAATCCACCGGGATTTCCGCTTGGGCGAGGCATGGGAGGAATACCGTTTCGTCTTTCGCCAGCCCGATGATGCACCCACCGATTTCCTCCGCCTCGGCCAGTGGGAGGTCAACGGAACCCTGGAGTTCGACACGGCTTCGTTGCTCCCTGTCTGTGCAGTGCATCAACCGGACCCGGACGACCCGGAGAGTACCACCGGCATGGAACTCGGAGCGGGCGAGATTCTCTCGGGTCGCACCTACACGTTCCGACCCTACTATTATTGGGAAGGCGCCAACTTTCACCGCCCCCTCCACCGTGCCACGGCCCGATTCAACACCGACCGGTGGATCTTCACCGAAGGCGCCGAGGTGATTTACAAGTTCGAAATCCCCAACCATCGCCAGCTCAACGCCCGGCTCCATGTCAACGTGAACCATCACGTGGCCGGGCCCCTTTACATCTTAGCCGCACGCCAACCCGATCAGTGGCTCCGAGTGGCCGTGTTGGACGGGAATTCCAACGCCTGCCACGCCGCCCTCCCAAGCACCCTGTTCCCCGCACGCACCGTGTGGGTTCGACTGCATGCGCCCGAGCCGGGCACGGAATTGCAGGTCAACCAATGCCAGTACGAAGCGCAGCTGGATCCACCAATGCCCGGCCCCGTCCACGGCCAGACCACCTTCTACACCTTCACCACCCGATCTCCCGCGCTCCGCCTGCACTCCATCACCCGCAAACAGGAGGCCGGCAACGCCCGCATCCTCCTCCAACTCCAACTCCAAAATGAGTGTGAACACCCCCTGACGCTCGACGGTCGCGTCATGACCGAGCGGGTCCCGGCCCGGCCGGACTCCCCCATGCCCACACAATTGTCCCCCGGCCAAATTGCCCGGATCAGCTTCGCCCTGGATCCGCCCGAGCCGGGACAGTTCCCCCTCACTCTCCGGATCACCGACGACTCGGCCCGACCCTTACTCGAGCTGCAGACCCGACTCGACCTCCCCCTGCTTGACGATCCCCGGCCCGGTTACCCCCTGACCTCCGACGCCGCCCTGAATCTCTGGTGGTGCGAAAGCGGCTGGAAAATCGCCCGTCACCGCCAGCCTCCCCGGCCCGTCGCCAACCCGGGACCCGTCACACTGCACCTGGCCCGCCGCGAATTCGAAGCCGTGCAACTGATCCTGCGCCCCAATCAACCCGCCAACCTCGTGTCCGCCCGGGTGCAGTGGGACAAAACACCCGGCACCGGAACCAGAGCTCCCTTGGAAACCGAGTTTTACGAAGTGGCCTATGTCGAGGTCACCATCCCGAGCGACAACACCTGCAGCCCGGGACTCTATCCCGATCCCCTGCCCCCTCTCATCACGCCCCTTCCACTACGACCGGGGCTGAACCAGCCCCTGTGGCTCGAAATTTACGCCCCGCCCACGGCCGCCGCCGGACCCCACCGCGGCACCATCCTTCTAACGCTCCAAACTAACAACTCCACGCATCAGCTCCGCATCCCCATCGAGGTTCACGTGTACGATTTCACCCTGCCCGAGGTTGCTCACCTGCGCAGTGCCATGGGCATGGACGCAGGGTCCATCGAGCGCTACCACAAGCTCGAACGGCCGGAGCATAAAATTGACGTTTACGGCAGGTACCTGCGCAACTTTGCCGAGCACCGCATCAGCCCCTATAGCTTCTTCCACTACGCACCCATTCAGGTCCGCTTCGTCGGCACCCACCCGGAAAAACGGGCCCGGGTCAGTTTTGAGGAATTCGACCGCTGGGCCCGCGTCTGGCTGGTGTCCAGCCCGTCCCACGGCAAAGACAGCCCGGAAACCGCCCCACCAACCACCCCGGTAATCGGGAAAGTCCCGGTTCCCACCCCGGGACCGCGCGGCGTGCGCTTCAACAGTTTTCACCTGCCCCTCGTGGGCATGGGCGGCGGGACCTTCTACAGCCGGGCCCTGGGCCGCCTGGAAGGCTTCGAGGAGGGCACACCCGAACACACCCGCCTGTTCCGGGATTACCTGGGTCAGGTCGTCGCCCATCTGCGTCAGGAGGGATGGTTGCCGCTGGCCTATACCTACTGGTTCGATGAACCCGACCCCAAGGATTACGCCTTCGTCGTGGCCGGCCAGGAACGAATCCGCGCCGCCGCGCCCGACCTCAAACGCATGCTCACCGAACAGCCGGAGCCCGAACTCCTCGGTCACGTGGATATCTGGTGCGCCCTCACACCGCACTGGACCCATGACTCCGTGGCCGCCCGCCACGCCGCAGGCGAAGAGGTTTGGTGGTACATCTGCACCGTGCCCAAGGCCCCCTACATCACCCTCTTCAGCGATCACCCCGCCACCGAACTCCGACTCTGGCCCTGGCAGGCATGGCAATACAACATCGACGGCATCCTCATCTGGTCCACGACCTGGTGGACCAGCCCCACCGCCTACCCCGATTCCCTTCAGAATCCCTGGGAGGATCCCATGAGCTGGGTCAGTGGCTACGGCCGCCAGCCCGGCACCCGCGAACCCTGGGGTAACGGCGACGGCCGGCTCCTCTACCCGCCGCGCCGCGACCCCAACACCGCCACCGAACCCTGCCTGGACGACCCCATCAACTCGATTCGCTGGCAAAACCTGCGCGACGGCATGGAAGACTACGAGTATTTCTGGCTCCTTCGCCAAACACTCCAGCAGGCCGAGGCGCACCCGGCCACCATCCCGGCCGACCTGTCCCGTCAGGCCCGCGCGCTCCTCGAAATCCCGCCCTCCATCTCGCGCGACTTAACCCACTTCACCACCGACCCGCGCTTGCTCCTCCAACATCGTCATCAGATCGCCCGAACGATCGAGCAATTGCAGGCTTTGTCCTCTCCAACCCCAAATCCGACCAAACCGTAGCTCGTTCCGCCGCACTCCCGCGCCGGCTGAAGCATCCGCACCAACCCGGGTCTGGCAGTCGGAAGCCGTGGCGCCGGGCATCCTTCCGCTTGCAGCCGTCAACGTGGGTCGTAGACTCAACACCGCTGATCATGACAGGAGGAGGTCCATCCCCAACGCCGTGCGTGCCACCCACAGAGGTATCGGGCCCCGCCATGCTCATAGCTCGAAACCGTCATAGACCCACAACCACATCCAAAGCGGGCATGGACCACGAACTCACCGACACCCCGCGACCAGATGCGAAGGACACCGGTCCAACCCCCGCCGGGCAGCGCACCCCCCCGCCCCTTCGCAGGTCCCTCGCCGCATACCTGGGCATTCTGACACTGGTCGGCGCCCTGGGTCCGGTCCTGCAGACCCCGGCCCAAATCCCGGCCTTCCCCGGCGCCGAGGGTTTCGGCGCCTTCGCCCGCGGCGGCCGCGGCGGCGATGTCTATTACGTCACCAATCTCAACAGCAGCGGCCCCGGCTCCTTCGCCGACGCCATCGCCACGGCACCCGCCGCCGGCCGCACCATCGTCTTCGGCGTCAGCGGTTACATCCGCATCAACAAGTTCAACCTCAACAAATCCCGCATCACCATTGCCGGTCAGACCGCCCCCGGCGACGGCATCGGATTCGAATTCGGCCCCCTCATCATCAACGGCAGCGACATCGTGATCCGGCACGTGCGCTTCCGCTACGGCCGGCGCGATGCCGGAGGCGACTGCATCAACCTCGGCAACGGCGTCACCAACATCCTGCTGGACCACTTGAGCGTCATGTTCTCCACCGACGAGAACATCTCCAGCTTCTCCCAGAATCCCCGGCCGGATTTCATCACCTTCCAATGGTCTCTCAATGCCTGGGGCCTGGAAAGCCACTCCTGCGGAGGCCTGTGGGACTTTAACCGCGTCACCACCCATCACACCCTCTGGGCCCACAACCACACCCGCAACCCCAAGGCCCGACCCGACGGCCTCCTCGACTGGATCAACAACGTCACCTACGACTGGGACATCGGCTTCATCATGGGCGATTCCACCACGCCGGCCAATTGGAAGGCCAACGTGATCGGCAACTATTTCATCTGTCCACCGGGCAACCTCCGGAGCGTTGCCCTGGAAAAGGCCAGCCTGGACCGCAACGGCAACTACAACTTCACCCTCCACGTCGCCAACAACCTCTTCGACAACAACGGCAACACCGTGCTGGACGGCTCCGACCGCGGCTTCGCCATCGCTTCCGGCAGTTACCGCGCCGCCACCTCGCCCATCGTCGTGCCCGGCCCCCAGGTGCCCGTCACCGTGGACCCGCCCCTCACCGCCTACAAGAAGGTCATCTCCCAGGCAGGTGCCCTCCGACTCGACGCCCTGGCTGGCATCCCCCTGCGCGATGAGGTGGATTCCATCCTCATCGACAACCTCCGGAACTGGCGGCGCATGCGCGTCAGCAGCGAAAGCCAGACCGGCGCCAGCAACAATGGCTGGGGCCAGCTCAACTCCGCTCCCGCACCCACCGATACCGACCGTGACGGCATGCCGGACGACTGGGAACTGACGCTGGGTTGGGACCCGGTTGCACCCGACCACAACGTGCCGCTGCCCGCCACCCATGGCGTCCTGGCCCCACCCACCTTCTTTCCCCCAGGGACCCCGGCCGGTTACACCCGACTCGAAGAGTACCTCCACTTCAAGGCCTCCCCCCACGCCATCATTCCCCGCAACACGCCCGAAAAGCCCTCCTCCTTCACCGTGGACCTCCGCCGCTACACCCTCGGCTTCGACAAGCCACCCGTGGTCTTCACCCTGAGCCGCATCAGCGGCGGTTCCGCCGAACTCCTGGCCGACGGCTGCACCGTCCGATTTACCCCCGACCCCGGGTTCACCGGGCGCGCCGGCTTCGATTTCACCGTCACCGACGGCGACGGCAGTACGTGGACGCAATCATTCCTCGTGCTGGTCAGCGCCGCGCGTGTGCCGCGCAATCTCCGCTGGCAGGGCGACGGCACGCAAAACCTTTGGGACACCAACACCCCGAGCTTTCGCGACGCCACCGGCCCCACCGCGTTCGAACCCGGCGACCACGTACGATTCGACGATTCCGGTTCCAACACACCTCCCATCACCCTCGTGGGCAGCCTGAGCCCGGGATCCGTCGAGGTCAGCGCCAGCGTGGATTACACCTTCACCGGACCGGGCTCCCTCACCGGTCCCATGAGCCTCACCAAACGCGGCCCCGGCACCCTGATCCTTGGCACCACCAACGATTACAGCGGCGGCACCACCCTGGCCGGAGGCATCCTCGTCCTCACCAATCACACCCTCGCCGCCGGCACAGGTCCCATCCGCATGGAGGGCGGCGACCTCTGGCTCGCCGCTCCCGGCGGCCCGGCCGTTTACAGTCAACCCTTGGAAATCCGCGCCCCCGCAACCCTCCACATCCCCGGCACCGGCAACGCCAACCAGGCCTGGGGCGGCCCGATCACCGGCACCGAACCGCTAACGCTGGATATCGCCGCCGGCGGCACCTTTTCCGCACGCAGTGGAATGAACCTGACCGGCTACGCCGGCGTCATCCGCTTGATCGGACCCGGCTGGTTCCGCTGGCAGGGCGGCTCCGGCAGCAGCACCACGGAATTCGATCTCGGCCCCCAGGGCACCATGATCTCGAGGGACGGCGGCACCGTGACCCTGGGCAGTCTCCGGGGCGGCCCCGGCAGCTCCCTGGCAGGCGCCTCGGTTTCCGCCAACCTCACCACCTACCAAATCGGTCCGCGCGGCAGCAGCACTTTCGAGGGCGTCATCCGGGACGGCGTAGCACCCACCCGTATCGTCAAACTGGGCGACGGAACCCTGACCCTCACCGGCACCAACCTCCACACGGGTGGCACCTGGATCGGCGCCGGGACCCTGCGCATGGATGGACACCACGGCCCCGCCCCCGTCATCGTCTCCAACAACGCCACGTTGAGCGGCACCGGGTTCATCCAGGGACCGGTCACTGTCCTGACCGGAGGGCGGATCGACCCTGGAGGCGCCGACGTCGGAACCTTGACCCTCGCAGGTGGATTGACACTCAACTCCCCCACCCTGGTCTTTGACCTCGCATCAACCCCGGAAGGCCCGAGCGACCGCATCCGGCTTCAGGGAGGCCTGCTCACCATGAACAGCCTCCAGACCTACCAATTCCGTCTGCGGGAAGGCCGGCTGCACGCCGGCACCTACACCCTTATCGAAGGCGGCGACAACACCAGCGTCAGCAGCGCCGTCTTCACCCACAACCTCCCGGGCGGCACCCGGCAAACCTTCCAGATCCAGCGGCCCCCCGCGGGCAACGGCGAGTGTTACGTGCGCCTCATCGTACAGGGCAACCCGGCCACTCTGATCTGGCGCGGTCTCCAGAACAACCTCTGGGACCTCACCACCACCAACTGGTGGAACGACGGTCAACCCGACCGATTCTATCCCCTCGACGCCGTCGTGGTCGACGACACCAGCGCTCACAGCCCCGAAATAAGCCTCGCCACCGCGCTGACCCCCGCCTCCGTCCTCGTCAATATCACCACCGACCGCACCTTCTCAGGACCGGGCGCCCTCACCGGGTCGGGCTCGCTCACAAAGACCGGTCCCGGCACGCTCCACATCCGCAACACCAACACAACATTCCAGGGCACCGTCCACGTCATGGGCGGTACCCTGAACCTGGCCGTGGCCGGGAGCACCTTGGGACAGGGACCGCTCATCCTCAGCGGCGAGGGCACGTTCCAAATGCCGCCCACGGCCGTGCAGTACAACTACTCGGGCACACTCACCGTTCCTGCAGGGGAAAGCGGTACGCTGTACTCACCCGGCCTCTTCAACCAGGTCCTGGGACCGTTGGTCTCGGGCGACACCAACAGCGTCCTCCGCATCGCCGGCGGCGTCAGCTTCGGGGGGGCCGATTCACAACAGTTCGACCGTTTCCAGGGCACCATTCACGTGTTGCCGGGTGCCACGCTCCGCTTCGCCCTCGCCTCCAGCGGCAATACCTTCGGTTCACTCATACCCACGTTCCGCGTGGACGGATCGCTCCGGCCACGCAACGCCGGCAACACCATCCGCCTCGGCGCCATCGCAGGAACCGGCGCCCTCGAGGGACCCCAGTCCAATGCCGGCTCCGGCGACACCCTCTACATCATCGGCGGCAACAACCGCTCCAGCACGTTCGATGGCATCCTCAGCAGCAACACCGCCGTGGCCGGCAGCCGCGTCCTCCTCCGGAAGGTCGGCATCGGACGCCTCACCCTCCGCGGTCCCAGTACCTACACCGGCGGCACCACCGTGGAGGCCGGCACACTGGTGGTCAACAACACCACCGGCAGCGGCACCGGCACCGGAGAAGTTCGTGTGCTCGCTGGCGCCACCCTAGCCGGCACAGGGACCATCGCCGGACCGACCACCCTGGAGGATCACGCGCGACTTGCCCCCGGCGACAACGGACCCGGAACCCTCACCTTCCTCGGCGACCTCGAACTGAACGAATTCAGCGAACTGGACTTCGACCTCGGCACGGCCAGCGACCAGATCCTTGTCCGGGGCGCCCTCACCCTCGCCGGCCGGCTGAATGTCAACCCGGGCCCCGGATTCGGGCCGGGCACCTACACCCTCATCCGTTGCGACCCGAACCAACCTTTCCACAATGGCGGTCTCGTCCCGGGCGAAACACCGCCCGGTTTCCAATACGAAATCGAGGCAATCCCGGGCGAGGTCCGCCTCCACGTCCGCCCCATCGCACCCCCGCAGTTCACCTCATGGCAATGGCACGAACAAACCCTCCGACTCACCGCCGAAGGCGGCCCCCCGAACACACCCTGCATCCTCCTCTCCACCACAAACCTCGCGCTCCCGTTGGAAATCTGGCGACCGCTGGCCACCAACGTCTTCGATACCCGCGGGCGATCCGAATGGGTTCTTCCCGTGGATCAAACGGAACCGGTCCGGTTCCTGCGGCTTTGGGTGCCCTGACGCTCGTTCGCGTAAGGGCTTTTCAAGGGCGCGGGGCCACACAACCGCACGCGCCGCGCGTTGCCCGCGCTCATCCCGCATGGCATAAAGAACACCCGTGAAAAGTCTGACCGAGTACCTGTGGTTCGAACTGCCGCGGCGGCGCGGGTTCGTAAACATCACCGACACCGTCGAAAACCTGGTCCGGAAAAGCGGCGTGCAGGAGGGGCTCTGCCTCGTCAACGCCATGCACATCACCGCCAGCGTCTTCATCAACGACGCCGAAGACGGACTGCTCCAGGATTTCGACGACTGGCTGGAAAAACTCGCCCCGCACGAGCCCATCAGCCAATACCGACACAACCGCACCGGCGAAGACAATGCCGACGCCCACCTCAAACGCCAGGTCATGGGCCGTGAGGTCGTTGTCGCCATCACCAAGGGCCGGCTCGATCTCGGTCCGTGGGAGCAAATCTTCTACGGCGAGTTCGACGGTCGCCGCCGCAAGCGTGTCCTGGTCAAGATCATCGGCGAATGAGGTGCGGCCGCCGCAACACCGGCCGGCCCGTAACACTCCGCACACAAACCCATCGAGCCAACCTCCCGACCTCCCATGGCCATTCTTCAACTGACTCCGGAACAGGTCCGAACCTGGACCCTGGAACAAAAGGACCGTTGGTGGCTGGAAAACGTCTGGCGGGGCGACATGCCCCAGTTGACATGGCGTTCAGCCCTCACCGGGATGTTCCTCGGCGGATTGCTTTCCCTGACCAACCTTTATGTGGGCGCCAAAACCGGCTGGACCCTCGGCGTCGGCATCACCTCGGTCATCCTTGCCTTCGCCCTGTTCAAGGTTCTGGCACGGACCGGACTGACGGGCGAATTCACCATCCTCGAAAACAACTGCATGCAGTCCATCGCCACGGCCGCGGGCTACATGACCGCGCCGCTGATCTCCAGCCTGGCCGCCTACATGATGGTCACGGGAGGGATCATCCCCATGCCCGTCACCATCGCATGGATGGTGGCGGTCTCGGTGCTCGGCGTGCTGTTCGCCTTCCCGCTCAAACGCCGGTTCATCAACGACGAACAGCATCCCTTCCCCGAAGGCCGTGCGGCCGGGATCGTCATGGACGCACTCCACAGCAGTGGCGCGCAGGAAGGACTGTTCAAAGCCCGCGTCCTGGTAAGTGCGGCGGGACTTTCCGCCCTCGCCAAGTTGATGCAGAGCCAGCCCATCATGGAACGGCTGCGCCTGGCCTGGCTGACCATCCCCGAGTACCTGGACGAGTGGGCGTACCGTCTCTGGGGCACCATCCAGATCCGGGGCGTGGACCTGCGCGAGCTGACGGTCCGGCCCGATACGGACTTCGTCATGATGGCCGCTGGTGGTTTGATGGGCATTCGCGTGGGCGTTTCCCTGCTGGTGGGCGCCATCGTCAATTACCTCGTCCTGGTCCCCTGGGCCATCCAGGCGGGCATCATCCAGGGTGTGCCCGGACCTGACGGCCTCCTGCATTACGGTTTTCGGACCATCACCGCGTGGGCCTTGTGGGGCGGCGTGGCCATGATGACCACCGCCTCGCTCCTGGCGTTCTTTTCCAAACCTCAACTGCTGGTCCAGGCGTTCCGCGGCATCTTCCGATCGCGCGCCGCCACCAGCGACGTCCTGGCCCACATCGAACTGCCCATGTGGGTCTTCGTGGTGGGCATCCCGGTGGTGGGCTTTGCCGTGGTATGGCTGGGCCACGCGTTCTTCGGGGTGAAATGGTGGCTGGGCGCCCTGGCCATCCCGCTGGTCTTCATCTTCACGCTCATCGCGGTCCACTCCACGGCCCTGACCTCCATCACCCCCACCGGGGCCATGGGCAAACTCACCCAGCTCACCTTCGGCCTGCTCGACCCCGGCAACATCAAGAGCAACCTCATGACCGCGGGCATCACCGCCGAGGTCGCCGGCAACGCCTCCAACCTGCTCATGGACATCAAACCGGGCTATATGCTGGGAGCCAAACCCCGGCAGCAAGCCATCGGACACGTCCTCGGAATCCTGGCAGGTGCCATCGTCTCCGTCCCCATATTCTACGCCGTGTTCCTGCGCGGCGGACCGGAGCAACTGGTGCAGGAGCAATACCCCATGCCCGCAGCCACAATCTGGAAGGCCGTGGCCGAAGCGTTGACCCAGGGCCTGGACCAACTGCCCGTCTCGGCCCGTTGGGCGGCCCTGGTCGGTGCCGTGCTCGGCATCGTGCTGGAGGGAGTCCGCATCGCCACACACGGCCGGTTCTGGCTCTCGCCCGTGGGGCTCGGACTGGCCACCGTCATCCCCTTCAACACCTGCCTGGCCATGTTCCTCGGTTCCTTTGTCTTCTGGTGCGCGGAACGGCTACTGAAAAAGCCCGACACCCCCGCTCACCGCCTCCTGGTCCAAAACCAGGAACCCATCTGCGGCGGTGTCATCGCCGGGGGCGCGCTCATGGGTATCGCCGTCATTCTCATCGAAAATTTCGTCCTGCCCTCCCGGTAGAAGGTTCTCCGCACCACCGCCGCCAAAACCGGGAAGGACGCCGGACCAACCGCCTCAAACTGTCCCCTTTGCCACCGGCAAATCATCCTGCCCCGCGGGTCTCGCGCCCCTCCTCAGCCCGGTCGGCCCCTCGCCTCCAAAACCCGCACACAAAAAAACAGACGGCGCGGGCTGTAACCCGCGCCGTCCCCGGCCTCAACCACAACCGAGCACACCCGTCTCAGACGTCGTAGTAGAGGAAGAACTCGTACGGGTGCGGCCGGAGCCGGATGGCGTCGTGTTCCTTGCGCTTCATCGCCGCCCACATTTCCAGAAACTCGCGCGTGAACACGTCGCCCTTGAGCAGGAACTCGTGATCCTGTTCCAGGGCTTCGATCGCCTCCAACAGGCTCCCGGCCACCTGCGGCACACGTTTCAATTCCTCCGGCGGCAGCTCATAGATGTTCTTATCCAGCGGCTCGCCCGGGTGGATCTTGTTCTGAATGCCGTCCAAGCCCGCCATCAGCAGCGCGGCAAAGGCCAGGTAGGGATTGGCCGCGGGATCGGGCGGACGATACTCCAGCCGACGGGCCTTGGGGTTCTCGCTGTAGGTGGGAATCCGCACCGCGGCCGACCGATTGCGCGCGCTGTAGGCCAGGTTGACCGGTGCCTCGTAACCCGGCACCAGCCGCTTGTAGCTGTTGGTGGTCGGATTGCAAATGGCGCACAGAGCCCGGGCATGCTTTAGCAGGCCGCCAATGAAATAGAGCGCCAGTTCGCTCAGACCGGCATACTCATTCCCGGCAAACAACGGTTTGCCCTTCTTCCACAGGCTGATGTGGGTGTGCATGCCGCTGCCATTGTCCCCAAACAACGGCTTGGGCATGAACGTCGCCGTCTTGCCGTGTTTCCGGGCGACGTTCTTGACCACGTACTTGAACACCATCATGGCGTCCGCAGCCCGCACCAGCGTGTCAAACCGGTAATCAATCTCGGCCTGCCCCGCCGTGGCCACTTCGTGATGCTGCCGTTCCACCTTCACGCCCAGCTGCATCATCGTCAGGGCCATCTCGTTCCGGATGTCCTGTTGGGTATCCGCCGGCGGCACCGGAAAGTAGCCCTCCTTGTGCCGGATCTTGTAGCCCAAGCTGGGATGCTCCTCGCGTCCCGTGTTCCAGACGCCCTCGATCGAGTCCACGGTGTAGAAACAGCCGTTGGCCCGACTGTCATACTGCACATTGTCGAAAATGAAGAACTCGGCCTCCGGACCGAAGTAGGCCGTGTCGCCGATCCCGGTCGCCTCCAGATACCGTTCGGCCCGCTGGGCAATGCCCCGTGGATCGCGAATGTAGGGCTCGCGCGTGCCGGTCTCGTGAATGGTGCACGTCAGCGAAAGGGTCGGCACCGCATTGAACGGGTCGATGAATGCGGTGGCCGGATCGGGCAGCGCCAGCATGTCGCTGGCCTCAATGCTCTTCCATCCGCGGATACTCGAGCCGTCGAACCCGAATCCTTCGCTGAACACCTCCTCCGTCAACTCCTCGATCGGGCAGGTGAAATGCTGCCACGTGCCGAAGGTGTCGACGAACTTGATATCCACCATTCTGGCCCCGGCTTTGCGGGCCATCTCAATGACCTGTTTGGGTGTGCTCATGTCCAATGTTGTCCTTTGTCTGTTCTTTGCCTTTCTGCTGGTTGTCTGACACGCCCGCGCCTGCTGCGGCGCCCCTTTGGATGACCGGCAGCCTGCGCGGGCGAAAACCGCTTGTCCAGTGGTTTTCCGGCCGGCGGCTCACGCCCGCACGGAGGGGTAACCCTCCTCGCCGTGCTCCGCAAGGTCGAGACCGGAATGTTCCACCTCGGGCGCCACCCGCAAGCCCACCAGCACCCGGGCCAACAGTAGCGCCATCACCGAGACCCCGGCACTCCACACGACCGTCACCAGCACGCTCTTGAGCTGGGTGAAGACCTGGCCCGGGATGCCCACCCCCTCGGCGAGGCCGGCCCCGCCCAACGCACGGCTGGCACAAACCCCCGTCAACAACGCGCCGATGACACCGCCCACGCCGTGCACGCCAAATACATCCAGACTGTCGTCATACCCCAGGGCCCGTTTCAAACTCGTAGCGGCAAAATAACAACCCGTGGCCGCCAGAACCCCGATCAAAAGCGCGCCCATGGGTCCCGCGGTTCCACTGGCCGGTGTGATGGCCACCAGGCCCGCCACGGCACCCGTGGCCAGACCGACCGCGGTGGGTTTGCCACTTCGGAGCCACTCCCAAACCATCCACGTCGTGGCTGCCGTGCCCGTGGCCACCTGCGTCACCAACAGCGCCATCCCGGCCGTGGCGTTCGCCGCCAGGGCACTGCCGGCGTTGAATCCAAACCACCCCACCCACAGCATCGCCGCACCCGTCACGGTCATCGGCACATTATGCGGCGGCAACGGTTCCTTCCCGAAACCCATCCGCCGACCCACCATCAGACAGGCCACCAGACCGGCAATCCCGGCATTGATGTGCACCACCGTTCCACCGGCAAAGTCCAGTACGCCCCAGTCGCCAAACAGCGATCCCGGCCCCGACCATGCCATGTGACAAATCGGTAAATAACACAACGTGAACCACGTCAGCGTGAAGATCAGCATGGCACTGAACTTCATCCGCTCGGCAAAGGCACCCACAATCAGTGCCGGCGTGATGATGGCAAAGGTCAGCTGAAAGGCCGCAAAAAGGCTCTCCGGAATCGTCCCGGTCAGGCTTTCCAGGCCCACCCCGCGCAGGAATGCCCTGCTCAGCCCGCCAACAAAGGAATGAAGATTCGTCACACCGGCGGACATGCCCGTCGTGTCAAAGGCCAGACTGTAACCGTAGATCACCCACAACACGGTGACGATGCTGGCGATGGCAAAACACTGCACCAGCACCGTTAGCACGTTCTTCGCCCGGACAAGCCCGCCATAAAACAGGGCCAGGCCCGGCAGCGTCATGAACAACACCAGGGCCGTCGCGGTCAGCATCCACGCCGTGTCGCCCGAAGACAACTCGGGCTTGGTGGATTCCCCCGCCCGCGCCAGCCACGGCGTTGCCGCCCACGCCAACACCGTCAGCCCCACACCCCATCGCCGCAACCCATCGTTCTTCATAAGCCGGATCGTTCTCGACTCCAACCGGTTCGTTTCCATCTTTCCGTTCTCCTTCTCCTTGTCCCCTGCACCCGTCACCGTCCTTACACGGCAGCTTCGTCACGTTCTTCCGTCCGAATCCGGATCGCCTCCAGCACCGGAACCACGAAGATTTTGCCGTCCCCGATCTTGCCCGTCCGCGCCGCCTTCAAAATGGCCTGCACAGCCGCGTCCAGTTGCCCCTCGGTGACCACCACCTCGATTTTGATTTTGGGCAGAAAATCCACGGTGTACTCGCTGCCGCGGTAAATCTCCGTGTGGCCCCGCTGGCGACCAAACCCCTTGACCTCCGTCACCGTCATCCCCGCAATCCCCACCTCGGTCAGCGCCTCTTTGACGTCCTCCAGTTTGAACGGCTTGATGATCGCCTCGATCTTCTTCATGGCATGCGCATCTCCGGTCGTCCCGGGCCCACGACTCCGGCCCAACATCTGCCATCGGCACTTTGAACCGCCACGGAGTTGTGAACCCGAATGGTTCGTTGCCGGACCGAGAGCAACCGCGATGCCAGGCGGATGAGACAAATCCCGGCGCCTGCGCTTCTGACTGACCATCAGCAGGTTATGCGCGTCACCGCCGGACCGGTTCGAACGGCAACCCCGCCCTTGCCTCGCCCAAACTGTTGCGTTTTGACCAGAGAGACCAACCCACAACACCATCACCGGCTTGTCGCAGTCCACCCTCCCACCTCAAGATCAACGGCACACGGATGGAAGCCGTGGAATCGCAGCTGACTTTGTGGACCTGGAGGCCTCACCGGCCCCTGAGGACGTTGCTTACGCCGGAACGACTGCGGTCCGTTCCGCAAGAACCCGGTGTGTATTGGCTGGCAGGTCGGTCGCGGCGGGGAACCCCCGGTGCCGTGCTGTACGTGGGTCGGGCCACCAACCTGCGCCGACGGCTCGCGGCTTACCGAAACCTCTCCCCTGAGAACGCGCCACCTTCTCTGGCCCGCCTCCTGTCACGCGTCGTGGAGATCCGCTGGCAGGTCACGCCTGACGTCCACGCCGCAGGGTTGCTCGAAGCCGAGCTGTTGCAGCGGTACCGTCCGCCCGGTAACCGGCTCGGTACCCACCCGGAAAGTCGCTGGTTCGCGGGCATGTGGGTCGCCGCCGATCGCCTCACCCTCACCCGAAGCGCTGAACCTCTGGCCACCGGCGAGTGGTTCGGACCCTTCACCCGCCGCCACGCCTTCGCCGCCCTTCTCCGGTGCCTCCGGCGCACGTTCCATCCCCACCCCTTCGACTGGCCCCTCGGATGGTGGGCCCCACCGGGCCCAACCCGCGCCGAGTTCGTCCTCCCGCCGGCGAATCCCGATCCGGTCCCTCAAGCCCCATGGCAGGACCTGCTCCGGTCGTTCTGGCTGGGGGAATCGGCGGCCCTCCTCGATCGCTTGGCTGAGCCGTTGAAAGCCGCCACCAACCTGCCCCACTGGGAGGTGATCCTGTGGCAGCAGGACCTGACCGTTCTGACGAACTTCTATCGCTACGTCACCACGCGCTTGGGCCAGATCAGGCACCGATTCCACATTTGCGCCCCCCACATCTCCGCCGCCCAGCTTGAACAACTCCTCGCGTTGCAGCGCACCTCCACGGAAGCCCGACGCCGCCTCGCCCGAACCTGAACCTCTTCGAGCGGCCGCGGCACTTTGCCCCGGATCAGAGAATCACGCATCGGACCGCGCGTCCACGGCGCGGCCGCCCCGGCCGGGAATCTCCCACTGCAGCAAGCGGTTCCGTCGGGGTTCCGGAGCCCGGGGTCGCAATCCGGGCCCGGTGTTCGAAGGTTATCGGGGCGCCTGCAAATGCGATTCCACCTGAGCGAGGTAATTGCTCACCACGGGATTTCCGGGCGCCTGCTGTTGCGCCAATCTCAGTTGCACGGCCGCTGCCT
This sequence comes from Limisphaera ngatamarikiensis, assembly GCF_011044775.1. Classification (NCBI taxonomy): domain Bacteria; kingdom Pseudomonadati; phylum Verrucomicrobiota; class Verrucomicrobiia; order Limisphaerales; family Limisphaeraceae; genus Limisphaera; species Limisphaera ngatamarikiensis. Next base: position 156,118 of record NZ_JAAKYA010000052.1, read on the forward strand.
CCCATTCCCCCAGACGCACCAGCGCCACCCCCAGGTTGATCCGCGCCAACAGATGCCCCGGCTCACGTTCCAGGACCTGCTGAAACAGGTCCCGCGCCTCCTGCGTCCGCCCCAAAAACGCAAGGGCCTCGCCCAATTGATACCGGGGCTCGACCGCCTCCGGATTCAATCGCAGGGCAAGCCGAAATGCCTCCACAGCCTCCGTCAGGCGATCCATCCGGGCCAGCGCGCGGCCTTTCTGATAAGCCCCGCGCCAGTCCTGGGGCAACAACCTGCGGACCTCTTCGAAACATACCAGTGCTTCCCCTGGCCGACCCAGCTGCAGCAGCACCTGCCCCAATTCCAACCAGCCCTCACTCAGCTCGGGCCGGATCCGGACCGCGCGCCGCAACGCGACCTCGGCCTCCTGCCACCGACCCAGCCGCGCCAGCAACCGTCCCTCTTGAAACCAACCGAGGTGATGGTGCGGGATCAGTTGCGCAACCTCGGACCACGCCTCCCGCGCGCCCGCAAGATCCCCGGTTGCTTCCAAAAACTGCGCACGCAATTCATGCAGTCGGAAATCCCGGGGACGCTGGCTCACCGCCCGTCCCAGAATCTCCCGCGCCCGCGCTGCACGCTCCGCCGTGAGCCGTTGCCGCACCTCCTGCCATTCCCGATCCGCCTCCCGAACCAACAACCTCACCTGTTCGGTCCCGGTGAACGGTGGTTGCCTGAGGCGCCGACGTACGTTGTCCAAAACCTCAAACTGCGCCCAGTCCGTCAGACCCAGACGCGTCCCGCAGTCCACTTCCGACAACCAATCGGCCCCCGACGATTCCCAACCGCGCCGGCGCAACCAGCTTTCCACCACCTCCGCCATCGCCCGGGCCAGCGCGTAGTTGCCCGACGGCTTTAAATGCACGTGCTCGTAAAAGCTTTCCAGCCCGGGAACGCCGTCGGCCGCACGCGCCGCCAGCACGGCCTGCGCGTCCAAAAACCGCACCTTCTCACCGGGAAACCTTTCGGCCACCGCCCGGCACACCGACCGGATCTGTGAATCCGCCCGAAACGGCAACGCGTCCAGGTCACATGCCCGTTCCAGGGCAAGTCGCGCCCGCTCCGTCCGCCCCAACCTCAAACAAAGCCGGCCCAACCGAAAGTGGCTCTCGGCATGCCGGGGAGCAATCGCCACCGCCGCTTCATAGGCCTCAAGCGCCCCTTCCCAATCACCGGACTGCTCCATTTGCTCACCCCGTTTGAGCCACAACGCCAGCGCCTCCGGCGTGGCACCCGCAGCCAACTCCCCCGACACGGAGGCAAACGGCGGACAGTCCCGCAGATTCACCGCAGCCGGACTCACCAGCACGTCCACGCCATGGCGCAATCCCAACTCGATCATGTCCCGCAGGTTCCGCTCGAAGTTCTTATAGGCCCGCAGCCGTCGCTCGTCCCCGGGCGGCAGTTCCCGGCCGGCAAACATCTCCATACCCGCCCAACCGCCCGGAGGTGCCGACCTTCCATCCCACCGCTCCAGCCCCTCTTTTGCAGCCTGGCCCAACGCCGTCCGCTGCAAGGCCAGCCGCGCACGCACCAAGGGCCACGGCGGTGCCGCCGGCCCCAACACATCCAATGCCCCAAAAGGCCCCACCATCTCGTTGTTCCCCAGGTACAACACCCACACGTCCCCGCCCCGGCGCGCACAGTCCCGGGCCATCGACAGCAGCGCATGCGAATTGATCGCCGTCATCGCCACCGTCACAACCTCCACCCGGCGATTCGGATACCGCGCCTGCAGCAGCACCTCCAAATACCGGCCCATGCTGAAGGCCGGACACGGATCCCCCATCGCAGCCGATTCACCCAGTACGTAAACCCGGCAACCGTCCGCAGGCCGTTCCAGGTCCATCACCGTCGGAGGTGGATTCCGCGCCAGCTGCCTCGGAAAGAACTGCCAGCCAAACCGATCGTTCTCTACCCAACAGGGCCGATCCCCCGTTTGCCCGCGCACAAAATAGCTCGTCGGCCAGCCATAACCCGCAAATCGCGCCGCCCCCTCCAGCGCCACCAACAAAACAACCGGCACACCCGTCGCCAGCGCCAACCGCCCCCACCAAACGCGCCCCCGACTCGCACCCGCGACGCCGCCCGCACCGGCCCCGGCTCCGCGCGCCGACCGGTCCTTGGACCTCCGGGGTTTCACCGACCCACCCACTACCCCGACCCACAGGCCGCCGCAAGTGCAGAAAACCGAAACCATCCGCCTCCGCCAACGCCAACAAAACCGGCGCGCACCCGCCCCGGCCCTCCACAGCCTGATTGCGCTACCCGCCGTCCCCGGGTCACACTGCAACCCATGAACCGCAAACTGCGCGTCGGGGTCATCGGAACCGGTGCCCTGGGCCGACACCACGCCCGCATCTACGCCGAACTGGCAGCCGCGGGCGAAATCGAGTTCGTCGGCGTCCACGACATCGCGCCGGCCGTGGCCGCGGAGGTGGCCCGCCAATACGGCGTCCGCGCCTTTGATTCGCTCGCCGATCTGGTCGCCGGATGCGATGCCCTCAGCATCGTCACCCCCACCGTCACCCACTTCGACATCGCACGCACCTGCCTGGAACAGGGCCGCCACGTGCTGGTGGAAAAACCCATGACCGAACGATCCGATCAGGCGGCTGCACTCGTCCAACTGGCCCGCGAACGCGGCTGCATCCTGCAGGTCGGCCATGTCGAGCGCTTCAACCCGGTCTTCCAATACCTTCGCCAGGCCGCACCCCGGCCGCGCTTCATCGAGGTTCACCGGCTCTCACCCTACCCGGCCCGATCCACCGACGTCGGCGTCGTCCTCGACCTCATGATCCATGACCTCGATGTGGTCCTGGCCTTCGTTGCCGCACCCGTGGTCAGCGTGGAAGCCGTTGGCGTCGCCGTCCTGAGCCCGTCGGAGGACATCGCCAATGCCCGGCTCCGTTTCGCCAACGGATGCGTCGCCAACCTGACCGCCAGCCGGGTCAGCCCCGAACGCATGCGCAAAATCCGCGTCTTCAGCGCCGGACCCGACCCCTGCTACATCTCCCTCGATTACCGCGCCCAGAGCGGTTTCATCTACCGGTTGGCCCCCGACGACCAACCCACCAGCCCCACTTGGACCCGCCTGCTGGCCATGGCCGGACGCGAGGCCACCGTCGTCACTTCCTTCGCCGGCCGCAAAATCGTCCGCGAACCCGTACCCCTCCACCCCGACGAACCCCTGAAACTGGAATTGCGCCACTTCGTCCACTGCGCCCGGGCCCGCCAGACACCCATCGTGGACGGCGAAACCGCCCGCGCAGCCCTCGACCTGGCCCTCGAAATCACACGCCAGATCCACGAGCTTGCCAAATCCTCCACCCCCTGACCTACAAACATTGCCATGCGACCCTTCTCCATCATGCTCATAGCCGGCGAGCCCAGCGGCGACCGCCTCGGCGCCGACCTCGTTCGCGCCCTGCGCGGGGCCTTGCTGGAACTCGAACTCGACTCCTCCCCTCACGTCCAACCCCTGCGCACCGCACTGCCGCCCGAGTTCTTCGGCGCCGGGGGACCGGCCATGCGCGAAGCCGGGGTCGAAATCGTCACTGACCTCACCCCATACGCCACCATCGGCCTGTTCGATGCCCTGCGCAGGCTCCCCCTCTACCATCGCGCTTTCACAACCCTTCGCGCCGAAGCCCGGCGCCGGCAGCCCGACCTCGTCATCGGCATCGACTCGGGCGGGTTCAACCTCCGCTTCGCCAAAGCCCTCCGCCAATACCTCCGCAAACGACACGACTGGTTCCATCCATGGCGACCCGTCCTCGTCCAGTACGTCTCGCCCCAGGTCTGGGCCTCCCGCCCCGGACGCGCCCATGAGATGGAGGAAAACCTCGACCTCCTCCTCAGTATCCTGCCGTTCGAACCCGACTGGTTCGCTCGTCACGCACCCCGACTCACCGTCCGCTACGTGGGGCATCCGCTGGTCGACCGCTGGGCCAATCCCGCCCCGGCACCACGCACGGAAACCCGCCAAAACGCGCCGCGCCTTGCACTCCTGCCCGGCAGCCGGCCGGACGAAATCCGCCGTCACGGTCCCCTGCTCGCCGGAGCCTGGTCCCGCCTCAAACAACGCTGGCCCGATGCACAAGCCCGATGCGCCGTGCCCCACCCCGCCCTGGCCGATCTGCTCCGCCAACAAGCTTGGCCCGACGAAATCCCCGTTCAAATTGGTCCGGCCCGACCCGTCCTGGAATGGGCCGACCTCGCCCTGACCAAGTCGGGTACCATCACCCTCGAATGCGCCCTGGCAGACCTCCCCGCCGTGGTCTTTTACAAAACCGCCCCGCCCACCTGGTGGATCGGACGACAAATCGTGCACGTGCGGCATCTCGCCATGCCCAACCTCCTGGCCAACCGAACCGTGTACCCTGAGCTGATCCAGAACGACGCCACACCCGACCGCCTGGCCGCCACCGTGGCAGACCTCTGGGAAAACCGGACACGCCGCTCGGAAATCCGCGCCGCCCTGGCCGAAATCCGAAAACAGCTGGGGCCCCCGGGCGCGAGCCTCCGCGCAGCCCGCCTGCTGGCCCTCTGCCTCAGGAACAAACCCTCGGCACTGCCGATCGAACCGCCCCTCGCCACCGCGGCCACGGCCTCAACGCTCAGGGCCGCGGCTTGAGCCAACCCTCCCCAACCCGCACCAACCGCACCGCCCGCATCCGCACGCCACCAACCCGGCCCGCTTCAACCTTTGCCGAGGAACCGGCCCAGAATCGGCCGGAGCCGCCGCACCGTCGCCGCGGGCCAAAGACTCCGTTCCGTCATGATCGCATGTTCCAGCGCCTGGTGACACGAACAGCCCGGCTCGGTCGGGATTCTCGGTATCACACGCCGAATCAGCATCCGCGCCGTCTCCGCGTTCCGCTTCAGATTGGACACCACCATCTGCACCGTCACATGCTCGTGCGCCTCACTCCACGCATCCAGGTCCGTGACAAACGCCAGGGTCACATACGCAATCTCCGCCTCACGCGCACACCGGGCCTCGCCCAGGTTCGTCATGCCCACCACATCGTAGCCCAGCCGATGATGGGTCAGCGATTCGGCCCGCGTGCTGAAGGCGGGCCCTTCAATGCACACATACGCCCCGCCGTCATGCACCCGCACACCCGCCGCGCGCGCCTCCGCCAGCACGATCCGGCGCAGGTCCTCGCACACCGGATGCGCAAACGCCACATGGGCCACAATCCCCCGCCCAAAAAACGTGTGTTCAGGACCTTTCTTCGTCCGGTCCACAAACTGGTCCACCAACACAAGGTCACACGGCCGGTACCGCCCCTGCAACGAGCCCACCGCGCTCACACTCAAAATCCAGGCCACTCCCAGCTTTTTCAAAGCCCAAATGTTCGCCCGATGATTCAGTTCCCCCGGCAACCATCGGTGACCCCGGCCGTGCCGCGGCAAAAACACCACCGGCCGACCCTCCAGCGTCCCGGTCAACAGCGCATCCGACGGATCGCCAAACGGAGTCCGCACCCGAACCCACCGCCGATCCGTCAAACCCTCCATCTCGTACAAACCCGTGCCGCCAATAATCCCAATCCTCGCCTCGCTCATGGCGTTGTTATGGCGACCCTGCAACGCCGGTGCCAGACTTTTTCCAGGGAAGTGCAAACCGATCTCCCGCACCCGCGGAATGCTGGGACTCCCAACCCTCCCCCACGCACCGGGACCAGTGCCTCATTTGACACCCGGTCCGTGCCCGACCATATTCCCGCCCGTGAAAACGCTGCTCGCTCTGCTACCCATGATGATGCTCGCCACCTTCGGCGCCGGAGCCGGTCAGGGCCAGTCCCCGGACCCTTACAACATCAAACTGGTGGACATAGACGGCAGGGAAACCACCCTGGGCGCCTACCGCGGCAAGGTCCTCCTGATCGTCAACGTGGCTTCCAAATGCGGCTTCACCCCTCAATATGCCGGCCTCGAAGAGCTGTACCGAAAATACAAGGACCGCGGCCTGGTGGTCCTCGGATTCCCCTGCAACCAGTTTGGCAATCAGGAGCCGGGGAGCAACGAGGAGATCAAGGCCTTTTGCACCAGCCGCTACGAGGTCAGCTTCCCCATGTTCGCCAAGATCGAGGTCAACGGGCCGGGACGTCACCCGCTTTACCAGTGGTTGGCCGGGCCCGAGTCGCCCTTCGCAGGCGATATCAAATGGAACTTCACCAAGTTCCTCGTAGGCCGGGACGGCCGGATCCTGCGCAGATTCGAGTCTCGTGTCCGACCCGATTCGCCGGAGCTGGTTCAGGCCGTCGAAGAAGCCCTCGCCGCGAAGTAAACAAGTCCCACTTCGCGCCCGCCACTCCGGCCTCCCTGCAGGTACGTTGAAGCTCCGCCCGCGGCAGCGGTCGTTCAACCGCGCGTTGCCACGCACCCGCTTCGGTACCTCTGCCCGGTCCGAAGTCCGGTGAAACAGCCGGCAACGAAACCGGAACCCCGCCGGAGTCCTAAACCTTCCCCATCTTTTGCAGGGCCTCGTAAGCCCGGCGAATGGCGTTCATGGGGTCCTTGCTGGTCTCGTGTTCCACCACGTACCACTGGGTCCCGCCCCGGGTCTCGCACCACTCGAACACGGCCGGCCAGTTCACCTTGTCCTCCCCAAACACCGCCTCGGGTCCGCCACCGTGCGGCTTGAGATGAATCGTCAGCGCGCGCCCCGGATACCGACGCAGCACCTCCACCGGATCCGCCCCGCCCTCCCGGCAGTTGCTGGTGTCCAGCTGCATCACCACGTCCGGATGCGTGTTCCCGAAAAACAGATCCCAGGCGGTCTCGCCGTCGAACTTCTGAAAGTCGTGTGCATGTGCGTGGTAGCCCACGTACATCCCGTGCGCACGCACCTTGTCCGCCACCTCATTGAACAAGCGCGCCTTCTGCAACCACTCCTCCCGCGATTTCCCCTCCATCCACGGCACAATCAAAAACCGGTTCCCAAGTACCTGATTAAACTCGATCGTGGCCGAAAGTTTGTCCGGCAAAATGCTCTCGTACGGCGTGTGCGTCCCGCACGTCACCAGACCCACATCATCCAGCATCTTCCGCAGCTCCCGCGCCGACCGGTTGTAATAACCGGCCCATTCCACCCCCTTGTACCCGATCCGCGCCACCTGCGCCAACGTCCCCGCCAGATCCTTCGCACACAAATCCCGAACCGAATACAGTTGAACACCCACCGGGATCTTCGGTCGGCCCGCATCCGCCCCCAACAAACGAGCCGACCCCACCGCCGACAGCCCCATCGAACACGCCGCCGTCATTCGCAAAAAGTCCCGACGGTTCACCCGCAGTTCATTGATCGTTTTCATGGACATGCCTCGCTTTCCCTCACTGACTTCGGACCACTGGTTCGTTCAACCTCGACCGGATTCTGACAGTGCAACCGCAACCGGTCAATGCCGGGCACCGCCCCCGAATCCCGGCCTGGCCGAGTAAACATTGCAGTGAGTCTCCCAACCCCGGCTTCCTCATCTCTAATCGCAACCGCGTGCCACCGGCACTCCGGCCAACCAGACCCTTCAAGCCCGGCTTCGAACGCCATCTCCATCTCACGGTTACCCGGAGTCCAACCCGGCCCCGTCCGTTTGACCCGGCTCGCGGCCGCTGCCGCAAACCCCGGGCAGACGCCGGCTCGCGGCTGCACGCGCCAACCACCCCCCATAACAGCCCCACGCCCTTCCCTGCCAGCGCCCCATTTTGATCTTTTGTTCCCACCCGCTTTTGCGTTTTCTGGCAGGCTGTGCAACGAGAACAGCTCAAAAATGTCACGCGTCTGGTGGTCAAACTCGGCACCGGCGTGCTGACCGACAGCCGCCGGCAGCCGGACCCTGCCCAAATGGAGCAGCTCGTCGCCCAGATCGCCGCCCAGCGCAAGGCCGGACGCGAAGTGTTGCTGGTCACCAGCGGCGCCGTGGGTGCCGGCATGGGCGCCCTGGGCTACGATCGCAGACCCACCGAGCTGAGCGAACTCCAGGCCTGCGCCGCCGTCGGCCAGTCCCGCCTCATGGCCATGTACGAACAGCTCTTCGCCGCCCACGGACTGGTGGTGGCGCAGGTGCTGCTCACTCACGAGGACCTCGAACACCACGACCGCCACCTCAACGCGCGCAACACCCTTGTTACCCTCCTCCGACACGGCGTGGTCCCCATCATCAACGAAAACGACGCCGTCTCATTCGCCGAAATCAAGTTCGGCGACAACGACCGCCTCTCCGCGCTGGTCACCGCCCTGCTCCCGGCCGATCTCCTCGTCATTCTCACCACCGTCGACGGCCTCATCGAAAACTTCGGCAAGGCGGACCCCCGCACCATCCCCGTGGTCGAAAAAATCGACGCAGCCCTGGAACGCATCGCACGCGGCACCCAGAGCCCCACTTCCGTCGGTGGCATGACCTCCAAACTCCAGGCCGCCAAAATCGTCATGCGATCGGGCATCCCCATGGTCATCGCCTCCGGCCGAAAAAAACACGTGCTCGAGAGAATCCTCTCGGGCGAACCCGAAGGCACCCTGTTCGTCCCTGCGCCCACCCGACTGCGCGGACGCAAACGTTGGATCGCGTTCTTCCATCATCCCAGGGGAACACTCTACGTGGACGAAGGCGCGCGTACGGCCCTGCGCGAACGCGGCAAAAGCCTTCTCCCTCCCGGCATCGCCCGCTGTGAGGGCGACTTCGAAGCCGGCGACGTCGTCCGCATCTGCGACCTCGATGGCACCGAATTCGCCCGCGGCATCGCCTCCTTCAGCGCCGAACAAATCCGCTACCGCCAACTCCGCGGCGTCGAGGTGGTCCACAGGGACAACCTCGTCATCCTGTGACCAATCACCCGGCGCCCACCCGGCTGCCCGCCCGCCCCCGCCAGTCAACCCCTACGGCTTGCCGGACGCCCCAATCCACTCCTGTGACGCCGGCAGCTACAGCCGGGCCCTGCGCGGCCACAACTGCCCGGGGACCGCCGCCCGGGAACCCGCCCACCTGCAGGAAACCTCTGTCCGCCACGGGGCCGGGGCAATGCCCGCTCCACCAGGCCAGGAGGCATTCCCAAGCCCGGTCCGACCCTGCGATGAGGCCTCGTGAAGTTTTCGTGCCGACTGAACCGCCAGAGCGAGGACCACTACATCGCTCCGGGTCTTCCTCAAGTTCACGGTGACGACAACGGAGCTACATGTGCCTGAAGAGCTGGATGAATCCGTGGTCCTGAACACCGCCCATGGCCCACCCGGCACGAGTCATCGCCATACCCGGCCTGCATTCGCCCGCGCCGTCCCGAAAATCTCGCGCAGGCAAAGGTCCCACTGCCACGCCGCAAACTGATCATCCGGGAGATTCCCCGGACTTCCGCAAGCCGGTCGTCCCGGACGAGTGATTGCCCACGCGACCATACAGGCTGCAGGTCCTCGGGTCCAAGACGCGCACCCGAGGAGATTCAAAAGCCCATCCGCCCATGTTCACACCCACGTGCAGCGCCGACTCTCGTCGAACAGCGCCCTTTCAAACTCGCCCCGAAATCTCGACAACGGGTTCGGGGGGAAGCCCCCAACCCTACCCGCCTCCAGCCGGCCTCGCGGACCGTGGCGAGGTTCTTTTACGGTCGCAACAATCGGAAAAACATCGCCTGCTGCTGAACGGGCACCACCACCCGATAACGGTCTCCCACAAGCTGCGGTTGTACCGGACTCCGCGTCCACACCGCCCCCGCACCCAGAACGGGACTCTGCCAGAGCTCGCAACCCTCACAGGGCGCCAGCCATTCGAGGATCACCTGGTCTCCCACCCGTTGCGCCGTGAGCAACGGCAATGCCTCGCCCGTGCGCACACGATAGAAGGCGGCCGGAGCGCTCAAAGGTTGCCGACCCAGCTCGGTCCGCAATGTGCCGGGTGTCACCGACCGGATGGGCCGCCACTGGCCGCCGATGAGACGGTCGTTTTGTTCGATCGTATACAAGGTGCCCGGCAACGCATACAGGACGAGCAAACCCTGCCCGGTACCGGCCGGTTGCAGGTCGAGGATCGGTTCGGGCCCGACGATGAAGACCCGGCCCACACCGGCGCGACCGTTGGCCGATGGAGCGCCCACGCGCTGCCCCACCAGTTCCGTGCCGGTCACAAGTACCACGGCCGAGTGCGGCTCGCTCGTGCCGTCAAAGGCCAACTCCGCCAACACCACCGTGCCCTGCAACGACTGTCCGGTCCTCGGCTCGATCTCCATCCGATAGCGGTTGTCACCCAGCGGCACCAGGGTCGCGCCGCCGACCTGCGGGGCAAGATTGGTCAGCCGGAGGTTGGTGATCCGGGCGGGAGCCACCTCCAGCGTCCCGATCAACCGTGACAGCGGCGTGCCCGACTGCAGCGTCAGCGGCAACGCGCCACCTGCGTTGGTCAGAACGGCGGTCTCGCCCACATGCAGGAGGAAGTCGGCCCGCGTGTCCACCACGGTGACCACAAAACTCTGCGTGGCGCTCAGCGCCGGTGTCCCGCTGTCGGTCACGATGATCTGAATCGAGTAATTCGTGCCGCCCTGGAATTCGGTCGGCCGCCAACGGAACACGCCGTTGGTCGGGTCAATGGAGGCACCCGCAGGTGCGCCCGGGCCGAGGGCGAATCGCAACTGCTGCGGTGGCAGGTCGGCGTCCGTGGCCCTCACGACAAAGCTCAGCAACGCACCTTCGGCCACCACCGCGTTGGTGATCGGCTCCAGCTCGGGCGGCGTGTTGGACTCGAGCACGATAACCGCAAACGTCTGCGTGGCCGAGAGCGACGGCGTGCCGCTGTCCGTGGCAATCACGATGAACCGGTTGGTGCTGGGACCCTGCGGTTCCGCAGTGATCCAGGTCAACCGGCCGGTGTTGGGGTCAAGGACCGCCCCGGCGGGCGCGCCGGCACCCAGCCGATAGGTCACGGAATCGCCGTCCGGATCCGTTGCGTTCAGGGTGAGAACAAGCGTTTCTCCCTCCCACAGCGTCACATCGCTTTGCGCGGCAAACACCGGCGCCCGGTTCTCGAGGGCAACCACCGTTTCAGCGTCGGGCGCAGCAGGTGCAGGCTCACGGTTGCCGGCCCGATCCACGGCCACACTGTAAAACGCATAGCGTTTGCCCACGCTGCCCTGGAAGAGGCTGCTGGTGGCGGTAGTGCCGGTCAACCACCGCTGGAAGGGCCCGCCGTCCTCGCTGTAATAAATGTCGTACCCCACGATGCCGGAACCGCCCGTGTTGTCCTGACCGGACCATCGCACCAGGAAGGCCGACCGACTCTGGGCCGGCAGAGGTTCCACGGCGCTGGTGGGCGGTTCGTCATCCGGCGCGGGCAACGGCTCGTAGACGAGTGTGTACTGGCCGGGGCTGTCATGGTCCAACAGGTGCAGGATGTTTTCCCGTTTGGGTCGCTTGCCCATGCCGAGGAACGTCCGGTCGGTGACCCAGACGTTCGGGAACTTGTTGGTGGCCGGCAGGACTATGCCATCCGACCGCACGGCGGCCACCAACTGGTACCGACCGTCGGCCGGATCCGGCACGCGCAGGTAAGCCCAGCCGGGCGGCAGGGCCGCCTGCAGGGTGACCGCAAGATTACCCGGACCCACCGTGCCCGTCACGGTGGCGTTGGTAACCACGGACACCGCATTGGAGGAACCATCACTCAACCACAACGTGTCCGGCAGGTCATGGACATCCGGAACGTCGTTGACCAGGAAATCAGGCTGACCATCTTCAAACGGCCCGCCGGCCTGAACCATCCGAATCATCTCATGGATGCGGACCTCGTCGATCAACGACAGACGCGGGTTCCCCTGGCCGTCCAGGTGCTCGAAGGTGGCGCTGTAGTTGATGAACAGGCCCTGGAGCGTGGAGGTCATGAGCCACCGGGCAATCTTGCGACCGCCGGGCGGAATGTCGCCGAAGTTGGCCGTGAGCGTCGGCGTCATGTTCTGCCCGGCCACCTCGGTGGCGATGATCTTGAAGTCAATCAACAGCCCCTTCTCGTTCTCGACGATCTCCGGCTGCGCGGAGGTAATGCGGAAGTTGCGGGCCGTCCCGGCGCCCCAGTTGTGGACCATGACGGCCAGGCTGAAAGGTATGCTGGGCTCGACCACGTCCGTGAACGGATCGTCCGCATAAACATCTCGCTGGTGGAAGTAGTCGAGGGTGAGTCGCGCCGTGGGATTGACCGTGATGGGTACGGGCGTCAGCGGCACATTGACCTGCGCACCGTTGAATTCATAACGGAACTCACCGGTCACGTAGTACACCGTGGGTTCCGTGGGTGCGGCATCCACCGTGGGCACAATCACCCAACGGGCGGTGCCCTTGCTGCCACCGCGTACCCGGCCGGTCCCGTCCACGTCGGTTAAACCGGTCAGTTCGGGGGGGCGAATTCCGAAAAGATCGGTCGCATCCCGCCCCTGGGCATCGGTCAGCCGGACCACGACGCGGATCTTGTCCACGGCAAAGCCGGTGGCGTTGTCGATCTCCAGGGTGGCCCGGAAAGCTTCTCGACTCAGCACGGCCGACTGGTCGAGTTTGATTTTGACCCGGGCGCAAACGCCACCCGACTCACCCTCCTGCAAGCGCTGACGCACCGTCTCCACCAGGGCGTCCATGGGATCGGCAAATCCGCGATTGACCGCCTCCTCCTGATAGGCGCCCACGATTTGCACCCGCCCGTACAACACCTCGGCGTCGATGAAATCGAGGTTCGCCCCTGCCGGCGCATCCGCGGGACGCCAGATCCCCTGCGACCAGTTGTCCACACTCCGATTCCAACGGTCAAGCACGCGCTCGATTTCTTGTACCGGAACACCCGGCGGCAACACCCCGCTCAGTAAATCGCCCCGCTCGGCCGAACTGATCCGGCGCCCTTCCTCGGAGTCCTCCACCACGGCAGCCTTGAAGCGTGACCACCACTCTCCCAGCCGCTCATCGGTCTGATCGTTGATCCAGACATCCGGAGTTGTCCCGATGATTTCCCCGAACAAGCGCAGGCCCTCTTGGATGCCCCGGAGGAAGTAAGTGGCTTGATCCTGAGGTCCACCCGCTGCAGCCAGCGAGGGAGGAAGCCCAGAGCTACTCATGGCACAGCGCGCCAGGGAGTAAATGCAGGCCGCAATCGAGACGCCCGGAACGGGAACAAGGCATCCGACCACCCCAACCCCACAATCCAGAGCAGCCCACGCCGTGTCACCCGGCGTGTAGGCGTTGCCAAAACCCACAGTGCAGTTGAACCCGGCGAAAAAGCACCCCACCGGACCGGGCACACATCCCGCGATGGCAAGTACCCAGCAAAGGGCATCGCATGGAGCCTTCACATTCACGGCAAGAGCATCGTAGCTGATCCTCCCACTGCCGCCGCCACCGCCGCCGCCACCGCCGCCGCCCCCGCCGCCGCCGCCCCAACCGGCCCAACCACCGCCCGTGCCGCCACCGCCGCCACCTCCACCCCCACCACAATCGCCCTGCACGCCGCTGACACCCACCGGGGCCCTGGCAGGCACCTTGAACGGACCACACTCGTACTCGTACGTGATCTCGCCGTTCATCCCGCAAGGCACACCCGCCGCCGCCCGGATCCGTCCGGGAGCGGGGTTGGCGAAATCGCCGATGCGCCGGAGCGTCACAGGAATGGTCAAAGAGGACCTGGCGGGCAACCGCCCCAACTCACGGATCAGCGGTTCGATCGAATAGAACGGATGATCGCTGAAAGACAACTTCACGTCATCCGCAGCAATGAGTCCGTGATTTCGGATGGTCAAATTCACCTGCTTGGTCTGACCGACGACCCGCAGGTCGCTCACGTCGAGGACCGCCGGTTCCACCGTCACCACGGGTTTGGGCACGACCGTCTCGAATTCGGTCTCGATGCTGATGCGGTAGTGGTCTTCGATCTCAATGCGTTCCACGGTCCAGGTGTACCGAACCGCCTGATAGGAAAGGAACGCGGTCACCTCATTGGTGATGCCAGGTTCGACAAAGAGGGTGCTCCGATGCGGGTTGTGCTGGTCCGCCTCCACCTCAAGATCATAGTAACCCTCCATCAGACCCGGCACAAAGAAGTACCCCCGAACATCCGTGACACCGTTGGTCACCAGCGCCCGGCTCACCGCATCGTACACACGAACACTCGCATTGGTGACGGGCGGCGCACCCTGAGCATAGTAGGTAAACTCGTCCGCCGCGCGGATGAGGAGGTCGCCCCGGGCCTCCGACAAGGCCCGAAAGGCAAAGGGTACACTGATCCCATGGCCGGTCCCGTTAATGGCCAAAGTGCCCTGATGCACGGTCAACTCGATACCCTCCGGCGGACTGAGCTGGAGAGTGACCACATTCGTCCCGCCGGGCGCCAATGAAGGCATGGGATTGGGCGAGAGCACGCGCATCCACGGCACCGGCGGCAACGAAACCGTGAGCGGTCCGGTCTCAAGACCGCCCTGGTTCACGATTTCGAAGCTCACCGTCCGGACCGCCCCGCGTTTCATGCCGCCCTCAAGCCGCCCCGGATAAGCCACCAGCCGCGGAACCAGCGGGTCCACATCCACCCGGAGCGGCAGCTCGAACGTCATGCCCTCGGCGCTGGTGATGCGGATTTGTACGTAACCCCAGGTGTAACTGGCGTCGCGCGCCGAAACACCGTAGCCCAGGGCCACGGTCCCATCAGCGGCCAGATGATTTGTCTGCAGGGTCAGTGTGACGTCTACATTCGGCGGCTGACTCACAATCGCCGCTGCAAGGCCGGTCAGGGGTACACCGCTCACATTCCGCAGGATCACGACCCCGCCACCGCTGGCGCCCTCGCTCAGCCGGATGGAAGGTCGTTCAGGCTCGGCCTTCAGGCCCAGGAGGTAAAAGCTGTCCTGCGCCGGAGGCACCGGTTCGCCCGGGTGCCCGGCCGCGATTTCATAATAGCCGGCCTCGCCCGGCAAAGGTTGCCAGGTGGTGCTGAACCGGCCGAGCCCATCCGTCAGAGCGGCAATCGTACGAACCGTGTCACGGACCTTGATATGAATGCTGACCAGCACATAAGCCGCCGGCTGACCGTCAGGTCGCCGGGCCTGGCCTGTCAACGGCACCGCAGTACCCGCAGGCGCAACCTCCAGCGGGGTTGACACCGTGGCATTGTAGGCCGGACGGACCTGAATGGGGATGGCCGAGACGGTCAGGTTGTTGTCCTCGATCACCTCAGCCACGCCATCCTGCGCATCCGCCACCACGAGGACCCAGTACGCGCCGGCGGTCTGCGGCATGCGAATGGGCAGGGTCTGCGTAAAGCCGGATCCGGCCGGCAGGGCGCCGTTGAATGTATACTGCGACACCAGGACGTCGTCCCCTGGGACCGGATCCGAGGACAGGTACACGCGCTGGACAATGGAGTTGGACGGTGCAGCCACATTGCCCTGATTCCGCAGGGTGTAGGTGATGTCCACATACGATTCGGACTCCGCCACCGGCGGCACCTGGACATCGGCAACCACCAGGTCCGGCAGGTTCACATCGGAGACAATCAGACTGACGGAACCTTGCGTGAACCCGGGCGCTGCAGCAGTGAGGGTCACGGTCTGGTTCCCGTCGGTAACACCGTCTTCGATGCTGTGCACGGGAACGGTCACCCGGGCCACGCCGGCCGGCATGAGAACCTCCGCCGGGACCACGGCTTCATTGGTACGGCTGGAGCTGAGCGTCACAACGAGGTTGGTGTCGGTGCCGGCATTCCGCCAAATGGTCAGTGTGGCCGCGTTGGTCCGGCCCTCGGCCACCAGGACCCGATCCAGTTCAAGCCGGAGCGTGGGACCGTCATCATCGGTGACCGTCACCACCGCAGGCACACCTTCGGCCAGTCGGATCCGGCCGCCCGTGGCCAGGACCCAATGACGGAGGGTCACGTCCCGGTTGCCATCCACAAGGTCATTGTCGCGAACGGCGATCCAGAAAGTGACGTTGGTCTCCCCGGCCGGGATGGTGACCCGGGCGGGCACGGTCAGGAGGTCCGGATCACTCGACTCCAGCTCAATGTCCACTGCCCGTGGTGACAACGGCATGCGGATCAGACGCGCCCGGGCAGCCTGGGGCCCGGCACTTTCCCGCACCGGGTTCGGCGTCACCTCCAGCGTCACCAGTGGCCAGTCGTCGTCCAGCACACTCACCTCGGCGGTGGCACCGAAGTAATTCGGAGCGGAAGCACTGACCACCACGGTCATGGGCGGCTCCAGCGCGGTGTCGTCCACTCCCGTCACTTCAAAGGACACGCTGCGTTGCCCGTCGGGAATCGTAACCGTGGCCGGGACGGCCAGCTGCGCCGGGCTCGAACTGGCCAGGCTGACCGTTACAGGACCGTTAACCACGTCTCGGGACAGCACACCCTGCAAAACCGCCCCCTCCCAGACATGGTTGGTGGCAAAACTCAAGAACAACCGCGGCCGGTCAATGTCCAACACCGTCAACTGGGCTTGGGCAGGCTCGTAACCCGGCGCCGAAACCCCGAGGGTTACCGTTTGCGGCCCATCCACCACCCCGTCCACCAGGGCTACAACGCTGAAGGTCGTCGAAGCCTGCCCGGCCGGGATGGTCACCTGCGCCGGTGCATTGACCTCCCTCGGGTTGCCGTTTTGGATGGTCACCACCAACGGTGTACCGCGCCCGCCGTTGCGGGTCACCGTGGCAATGACCGGCTGGGAGGCCCCTTCACTGATCTGATTCGCACTGAGGCGAAGCGTCAGCGCGGCCGGAACGGTCATTGGCTCCAAAGCCACCCCCACGTTGTTGGTCTCGGCCGCCTCGAGAATCTGCTCGCGACTGTCCACCCAGACCAGCAGCCACAGCGGTCCGACCGCCACTTCGGCCGGCAAAGCGACATTCTGGGTCCGGACCAGACCGGCACCAGGGGCCAAGGTGTTCGTGTACACCCACGTGCCCAGTTCAACAGCCCCGCCACCCAATGCATTGGTCGCCACGTACACCGTCTCCGACCAGGCAGGTCCGGCAGGTGCGGTCCCCGCGTTGGTCACGCTGTACACCAACTGGATCGTCTGCCCCGGTAGCGCCTGTGCCGGCCCCTGCACCTCCGTCACCACCAGATCCGGCAACGGCGGCAGCGAAACCTGCACCACCCTGGACGCCAGATTGTTGATCTCGCTGGCCTCCGGCACCGCGTTGTCCCAATCCGCCCGCACCACCAGGTGATAGGTGCCCGGCACCGTCGTCGCCGTCAGCGGAACCACCACCTCAACCGTGTTGGTATAGGCGGCACCGGCCGGCAGCGGCACAACCGGAGCGGGGACCGTCCTCAACAACATGCCGGGCGCATTACTGGCCGACGACAGGTCCACCCGATCGGTCCAGGCCACCCGGGCGGGCGCGCCGCCGGCATTCGTCACCACATACATGACCGGGAAGGCCTGACCCAACACAACCGCGGCAGGCGCGTCCACGTGCAGGATCCGCAGATCGGTGGCGACCACATTCAGTGCGTTGGATGCGAACGCGGTGTTGTTGGTCTCATTCGCCTCGTAAACGACATTCCCGCTGTCCAGCTGGATTCCAAACCAGCGCGGACCGGTCCCAACACTGGGCACGATCACCTGTTGCGTCACGGTAAGGAACGTCCCGGCCGCCAGACCTGTTGGACCGGGATCAAACCGGACCACTCCCAACGAGGCTGCCCCTGATCCATCCGGATTCGGCGAGACAAGGACCATGTTGAACCACGGACCCCGGGCAGTGCCTGGTCCGAGGTTGGTCACGTTGTACACCATCTCGATCATGGTCCCAGCCTGTGCGCTGGCCGGCACCCGCACCTCGCCCGGTACCAGGTCGGGCGGACTCAGGGTGTCAAAGGTCCGATCCCCGGACACCGTACTATTGCCAGCGGCGTCGGTTACCATGACGAGGAAATGATACGTGGTGGCCGGCGAGAGACCGGTCAGGACGACCGAGTGATTGGTCCGCAACTGCGTCACCACGTTCGTGAAGCCATAGGCGGTGTTGGTCCCGTACACCACCCGGGCGGTCGTGGGCTCGTTGTTCGTCCAGCTCAAGGTGGCCGACACCACGCCCGCGGAAACCGTGATCGGACCGAGTACGGGCGGAGTTGCATCCACCTTTTCATAAACCGCCGTGAACACGATGTTCGTCGGATCCGTGGTGGTGAACGTTTTTTGGAAGGTGGCGTTGGTGCCGAAGGGCTGCCCGTTCATCAGGAAACGCCGGAACACGTAGTAATCGGGCGGTTCATTGGTAACCGTCAACGGCGCGCTGAAGGTGCCGGTCTGACCATTCGTGTAGGTGCCGGCTCCGGTGACGACCGCAAGGCCCTCGGGTGACGTCGCGGTGGTCACGACATGCACCAGGTGCGCCTCGGCATAGTGCGCCGTGAACAAGCGGTTGCTGTACAACACCACGCTGAGCACCGGGTTGGTGGACACCGTAACACCGTTTTCACTCCAATGACTGAACCGATAACCGTAGGCCGGCACCGCGGTGAGTGTGTTGGTGGAGCCCCACGGGTAAGTGCCCGTGCCCTGTACGGTGCCGCCATCGGGAGGCAGATTCGTGGCCCCCAGGGTGAACCGCGGCAGACCAAACACGGCCGTCAACGTGATATTGGTGTTCAAATTGAATGAATACTCGGGGCTCGTGCTGCGGACCACCCCACCCTCGGCCCAATGCAGGAACACATAGGGTACCTGGTTGGTGACCGGCATGGCACGTACGGTCACCAGGCTGCCGGCAGGATAACTCCCGGCCCCACTGACCGTACCGGCACCCACCGGGCTTACGTTCAACGTCAATGTGTACATCCGGGTGATGACAAAGCCGGTTTGTGCCACGTTATTAGCCTCGGCCGATTCATGACTGACCCCGTCGTGCTCGAACAAATCCTGGTTGGCGTCGGTGAATACTTCCACCAGGTAGTTACCCGGTTCGGTAACCACAAACGCGATCTGGCGCGAAACACCCTCCCCGGGCGGGATGTTGGTTGTCACCTCCCGGGTGTCCTCAAATGCGGTGGTTCCCAGCGGCACGTTCCGCACGCGAACACGCTCGCGGAAGCCGGCCGGCGCCGTTGCACGACCGCTATTGACCGTGATCCACGAAAGCGTGCGCGTCCCGTCCGGACCGGGATCGCTCAGCCGCAGATTCTCAATTCGCAAATCCGGATAATCGGCCAGGGCGATCTCGAACGGTTGCTCCGTGGCGGTCTCATTGTCCCCTTCCAACAGGAATTCGTTGACCGTGTCCGTGGCGTCCACCTTCACCACCAGGTAGTACGACCCATGAACGCCGTCCGGCAGGTTCACGGTGTGAGTGGCCGTGTACCCTTGACCGGGTTGCAGCGGGCCGGTCCGCGGGATCAGCGCCAAGGTGAGGTCACCCTCATCCAGCCTGGCATCGGCGGAAAGCACCACGCGATCGTACCAGGTAACGGCCGGAGCGGCCAGGGACCCGACATTCGTAACGGCAAAGGTGAATGTGAAGGGATCACCGCTGCGCAGACCGGTTGTTACGGGTACTTCCAGCCGGGTTACCTGAAGATTCGGATAAACCACTTCCGCCGTGGGCATTACCGTGACGTCCAGCAAATACTCGCTCATCAGGCCGGCCGAGCCGACCTGCGCCCGCATCAGGGCGTAATAGCGACCGGTTTGTTCAATGCGGACCTCCGCCACGCCGTCGCCGGGCCGGCCTCCGGACGCCTCCGGCAAATACGAACCATCCGCCTTGTAAACACTGACCACGGGCAACAACGGACTGGTGACCGGCTGACGCGTCTGCACAAACACGGTTTGACCAGCCTCAATGATGCCCAAATCAAAATAGTCCAGGTCGGCATCCGTCTGGGCATAACCCGCAACGCGCGCCGACCGGATGGTGCCGTTGGTGCTGTAGCTGAGTCCGGTCGCGGTGGCGATCGTCCCGTTGGGTTCAACCTCAACCGGCAATCCGGCTCGATACAACGAAATGCGGATGCGGTATTCACCGTAGTAGCCCCAATTCGGACTCACCCGAAGGGCGTACCGTCCGCCGTTGGTCAAGACCAACGGCGGTGTTTGCAGCAAACCGTTGTTACTGGCGGACCAGGCACCCAACTGCGATCCGTCGGGTCGGTACAAGGTGTAATAGAGTCCGCTGCCGGACGGGTTGCCGGGAACCTGAGCCGCAACGACCAGCACATCGCCCGCAAGGGCGTCGAATTGCCAGAAGTCCACATCGCCACTGTTGAGCAGAAAGCCGCGCCCGCCGCCGCTATACAGGTCCGGCAGCGCGTTGGTGAGCGCGATGGGCGTGGCAACACCGCGGTCCTGATTGGGTTCCACTTCCGTGGTGAATCCCATGACCTGAGCCACGTTAAACCTGCGGACCCAGGGCGCCGGCAGCGCCCACCCCGCTCGGTCCCGAATCCCTGTGGTCACCGTGAACCGGTACCGGTCCGGTCCCAACGGACCGTTGATCACCTGATACTGGATGGTGGTGCCGCTGGCATACGTGCCGGCTGGACGCACCGTAAACAGCCGGTCGTCGTCGGTGTCCCACTGACCGTCGGGACCGGCCCCCCGCAGTTCGTAATGGTTCGCATCATTGACCGTCGCGGGGTCCAGATCCTCGGAGAACGTCAGACTGAACCTGTCAAACAGGCTCAGAATGGTCGTACCCTCGGCCGGAAGGGTGTCGGCCACCAGTTCGGGCGGTGTCCCATCGGAAAGCTCCAGCCTCAGCAAGTACTGCGTTTCCAAGCCGGGGCCTGAAGCGTCGGCCGGACCCAGCGCGATCCAACTGACGCCGTTCCGCAAAACTCCGTTCCGCCCCAACGCCGTGCTGTCGGCTGCCTGGGTTCCCTGCCCTTCGTTGAACCGCCAATACCCAACCAACCCGGGTTCCGATCCTGTCAGTGGTCCCGCAGGTCTCGCCTGAATCTCCTCACCCGTCAAAGGCCGTTCCCAAATTGCCACCTCGTCAATGGTGCCCGGGAAATAATCGCCGCAGCAAACGTCACCACCAATCCTTGTGCCGGCAGCGGTCGCCACATAGTTGGAATCCACCGGTGCCACCGCAACGAACTGACCGTTGATGTACAACCGCGCGGCCAGTCCGTCGCTCGTGGCCAGGACATGATACCACGTCCCGGGCACGGCTTGATCATTTGCGGTCACCACCTGCGAGCAACCTCCGGGCGGCCTCACCACCATGCCCAACCGACCATCCTGCATGACCAAACCCCAATCGCGGCATTCGGCCAACCCGCCCACAATGGCGCGACGACCGCCGGGGAGACTGGCGGGCCGCACCCAGGCTTCCACGGTCCATTGCGTGCCCGGCGACCAGGCTCCGAGGTCTACATAATCGTTGCTCCCATCAAACAAGAGCGCGCTCTCGGTACCGGAGCGATAACCGGCAGGGCCGGCCTGGATCCGCGCGTAGTAACTGCCGCCCTGCCCCGGCGGGATGAGATACTGCACGTTGGTCACGCCGGGCAGGCCGTTGATCACCACATTGCCGGCACTATCGAGGATGTCGAGCACACCGGCCAACCCACTGCGCACCGGCTTTGTGTAACCCACCCGGATGACAGTGCCCGCTGACTGGTTACCCAGTGCAAACACGTCGCCCGGGTCACCGGCGCGGAGGTAACCGGCAATCAGCGCCCACTGGTTGGTCCCCTGCCGCGTAAAGACCGGCACGTTGGCCCGGCCCACCGTGTTGTTGTCCTCAGCCTCCAACTGCCACGGCGGCGACGCCACCAGCACCCGCAACCGATACTCCCCCCAATAGTCGTAATTGTAACTCACCCGCACCCGATACACCCCACTCACCGGCAACTCCACCGGCCCCGATTGACCCGTCCCGTTGCCCTGCGCGTAAAAGTCCGTCAACACCCTCCCGTCCGGCCCCTCCAACCGATAATACAACCCACTGCTGCCCGGATTGCCCGGCACCTCCACCGCCACCATCACCCGATCCCCAGCACGCCCACCGAAGCTCCAGTAGTCCACATCACCCCTGCCCGACAGATTGCCCCGCCCATACCCGTGCCGCACCCCACTGCCCACAGGATCCTCCACCAAACCCCCCACCCCAACCGCCCTCAACACCGTCACACTGTTGCCAGAGTAGTTCGCACTGGCCAAATCCAACCAACCATCCCCATCCCAGTCCCCCACCACCACACCAATCGGATTGCCATCCACACTGTACCTCACCGGCCCCTCAAACACCCCAGCCCCACCGTTCAACAGCACCACCACCCGACTGCTCCCATAACTCCCAATCACCACGTCCAACCACCCGTCCCCGTTCAAATCCCCCAATGCCAACCAATACGGATCCGACGTCCCAGCCCCATAACTCACCACCGGCCGCAGCGTCCCATCCCCATTACCCAACAACACCCCCAGCGTGTTGTCCCCACTGTTCACCACCACCACATCCATCAACCCATCCCCATTCACATCCCCCACCGCCACACCCCGAGGACGATTCAACCCACCATACCTCACCCCACCCTCAAACCCACCATCCCCACGCCCCAACCACACACCCACATCCCCACTGCCATAATTGGCCACCACCAGGTCCAACCTCCCATCCCCATTCAAATCCCCAACCGCCAACCCCACAGGACCACTCCCCGCCGCCCAGTTCGTCACCCCACCAAATCCCCCACCCCCAACCCCCAACCTCACACTCACATCCCCACTCCCATTATTCGCCGTCGCCACATCCAACCACCCGTCCCCATTGAAATCCCCCAACACCAACCCATTCGGATTCCTCCCCACCGACCAGTTCGTCACACTCCCAAATCCCCCATCCCCACGCCCCAGCAACACACTCACATCGTGGCTGTACGCATTGGCCACCACCAAATCCATCACCCCGTCCCCGTTCACATCCCCAGCCGCCAACGCCACCGGCCCGTCCCCAGCCCCAACATTCGTCGCCACCCCAAACGTCCCATCCCCAC